>JAGOPV010000013.1 GCA_017991775.1 Candidatus Levyibacteriota bacterium
CAGGTCAACGATCGATGAGTGCGGATTGCCAACGATATCACTTGAGACGAGTGGTTCATGAGTTACCTCGAGTATCCTATTATAGATAGCTGAAGTCGCCTCTTTCTCAAAAATTGCGTTGATCTCCTCAACACTGGTAGGTTTGGTAACGACAAAGGTGCAGTCAGCTAAGGATCCAACCGGCACAGGTACACGAAGTGAAAGCCCTGAGAATTTCCCTTCAAGGTCTGGAACTGCCTTTGCTGCAGCCTGAGTTGCGCCAGTTGAAGTAGGAATAATATTCAATCCAGCTGCGCGTGCTCGACGATAATCCTTGTGACCTCCATCATGAAGGCGCTGATCTGAGGTATAGCCATGAACAGTTGTCATCATTGCTTTCTCAACGCCAAGATGTTCATGTACTATTTTTGCGACTGGCGCAATGCAGTTGGTGGTGCAGGACGCATTACTGATGACAGCTTCTTGCGCATATGTATCAGTATTTACGCCAAGGACAATAGTCTTGGTCTGATCATCTTTTAATGGCGCTGAGAGCACGACTTTTTTCGCACCAGCTGTAATGTGCTTTTTAAGATCTTCTGTCTTGGTAAAATGTCCCGTTGATTCGATGACGACATCCACACCAAGGGATGACCATGGAAGTAGCGCTGGGTCCTTCTGAGAATAGACTGGGATCTCCTTATCACCCACAACGAGATATCCCAACATTTCTTGAGCTGACCCGTCAGGAGAAGGCTTTGTAGAGATCTGCGCATCCAGTGGACCATAGACTGAATCATATTTCAAAAGATACATCCAGCCTTCAAGATCTGTGGAACTACCAGCATTAATCGCTACAACATCGATAGCGTCTTGATGACTTTGCAAGATTACTCGATGAGCGATCCTGCCTATCCTTCCGTATCCATTAATCGCGACCTTGATCATATCTCTAGTATAGGCTGGTCAAAGCAGTTCTGACAATACTAATGCCTTGTTGACGAGGGTATTTCATTGTGCGTATTATAGATGTAGCTCGAACTTTCGAGATAACTTTTTGTGAATAGCCTGTTTCAATCAAAAAAGACCCTCTTTTCTGCTCTCGCAGTTCTCCTCCTTGCGATAGGTGTACCTGTGGGTGTCTATCTCACACAGCAGCAGCAAGATGTTCGCCAGCAAGCTGCAAGCAAGCCAGATCTTGAAGTCCGTATGTTCCGCCTTACTGATGCAGCTGGCAATGTCCGCACAACTTTTTATGAAAATGAGGATATTTATGTCAGCGTGATTATTCGCAACAGTGGTGGTGCAAAGGGAACTTCGGTTGATGGCATTACAACAAGTCAGATCTTTTCAAATCGTGCTGACACTATTTCTTTTAATAAAGTCTCCGATGTCGATATCGCTCTAAAAAATTCTGAATTTGGCTCAGGCAGTCAGCTTCGCTACGACTCAAGACTCAATGGTGAAGGCCAAGCGCGATATACAACTACCCCATATCAGGACAATGCAACACGTAAATATTCTTGGAGGAGAACTGCAGCTGGCGAATATACATCTAGAATTATCCTCAATTTTGATAAGCACGTTGATGAATCAAATTTCGAAAACAATCAACAGGCTATCAAATACAAAGTTGTCCCTTTCACAGCCGCAGATGAGAGTGGCAGCTTTACAACAACGCAGCCAGCTGACTTCACAAAATGGCCTTGTCCTGTCCGCACTGCTATTAACTTCCCAGGCGTAACAGGCTGCGTTCAACAGGTCAGAGATGCAAGTGGGACAGTGCGAGGCAAAGTCACCAACAACTCAGGCTCACCTATCACTATCGCGCTAGCCTCATACAAAGAATATTACCCATGGAAGGCTATTACTTGCTCACAGCTTGATTGCGCTGAGCAGTATATCCAATCATGGACTCAAACCTTCTACAAGGCAAAGAAGGCACAAGTCGCTAATGGCCAAACTATGTTCATCTCCACCCAAGTCCCACCATGTGCGTGGCAGGCAGATCTCTTTATCAACAACCTCCCCTTCTCCTTTCACCCAAACCGCAACACATATAGGGGTATTCGCTATATCGATGGCTGGTACCACTTCTATCCAACCTACAACGTTGCCAATCCAGAGCTTTGTAAGCCAGATATCCCAGTACTGCCATCTGTCACACCAACGCCAAAAGGTCCAACGCCTACGCCTACAAAGATACTTACTCCTACACCAACAATTCCTGGCGTGACAATAACACCAACTCCAACTGATACTCCAACACCTACGCCAACAACAACTCCTGGTGTGACTCCAACTGTGACCGATACTCCTACACCTACGCCAACTATTCCGGCATGTGTTGTTCCAACAAAAGTTGCTAATGTAAAGATAACCTGTCCAAACTGTAGTCCTAACCAATGAGAATAACTAAAAAAGCATTATTGTTAATACTTGCCGGCATCATCCTCGTCGTTGGCGTGGCTGTGACAGTCTTTCTTGCACAGCAGCAGCAAGATGTCCGACAACGAGCATCTGAGATCACGCCTACTCCAGCTCAATTTCCTTTTGGACAAGCACTCTCGCTTCCAACAGCAAGCGACTATGTTGAGATACCTCAAGATATTGTCTTGAAGCAGCCATTTACAGTTGAGACATGGATCAAGCCTGATGGAAATACCCCGGCTTTTACTGTTCTTAGCAGCTATCCTGATCAAGCAATCTTAATTACTGGCACCCAGGTCAGCTCCTCAGGAGAAGAATACAGCCTCAATGTAGCGCTTGACTCAGGGCCTGATTCCACATCATTGAATACTGGAACTACGCTCCTACCATTAAACAAATGGACACATATCGCAATTACTGTTGATGAAGCAAAAGTTGCCAAGCTATTTATCAATGGAAAAATCATTGAAACAAAAACTCTCTTAAGGGAAATCGACACGACTACACACCTCTATCTTGGATTCACGGATATCTCGGGCGCGAGAGATGTAAGTTATACTGGGCAAATTGATGAGCTTCGCATCTCCAATTCGATTCGATACTCAGAAGACTTTGAATCGTCAGCTGTACCATTTACTCTAGATGAGCAAACAGTTGGACTCTGGCACCTAGATGGCAACCTCGCACAAGAAGGATTTGCTGAAACTGTAGGAATTGCGCATGGGGAAATCAGCTATACCAACTCCGATATCGGAGTCGTTGAGCAGCCAGTCTGCCAAGCAAATATCTCAAATTGTTCTTGGGATGCTACTGAGGGTGCAACGAGTTATCACTATAAAATAACCAGGACTACAAGCGATTCGGCGCCAACCGCTACTCCTATACCCGGTGAGTCGATCGTCGTCGAGGGAGATGTACAATCCCCTACAACAAGTGTCAACTTCACGAGTGCACCAAATATGACCTACACCTGTGAGGTAACTGCTAAGAGTGAGTGTGGAACCGGCGAGCCAGGATCTGCAACAGCTACATGCTCAGTATCTCCAACCCCAACTGTGCCTGTGACACTGCCTCCAACTGTACCACCGACTGTTCCTCCAACAGCTCCACCTACAGTCCCACCAACCGTGCCTCCAACTGTACCACCTACTGCAACTACTGTCCCACCAACGGGCGTACCACCTACTGGCGTACCACCAACAGCGACGACTGCTGTCGTACCACCTACAAGTACACCTGTGGTCGTGATCACTTATGCACCAGGACAGCCTACCTTCACACCAACTCCAACTATCGTCAGTCCTGGATCACCAATGCAGACACTTGCTCTTATCGGAGGAACACTCCTAACGATCCTTGGCGCTATCTTCTTCTTCGCTCTCTAGCAAATATTCAAGACTAGATCTAGCCCTATAGTTTGATTTTGCTTCTTTTTCCTGATAAAATCACGTGATGAGCGAAAGAGGAAAAAAGCATGATGTTTTCAGCTTCATGACGCCCACAACTGAAACCAACCCGTTAGGCTTGCGGGCTTTTGACGTGGCTGCATCATTTGCTACTGACGCATTTGCGACAATTAATGCACTTCAGGGGACAACCGTAATCTTAGACGGATTAGAAGGCAAACATTCAAATAGAAACCTAAATGAAGAAGAACAAGTATTACTAGATGCTACTAGTGAGATGCGAGAGTCAATCGATCAAAGACTTAGCGAGATACGCTCAGAAATTATGGGGTTATCAAACAGAGTTGCTGAAGTAGCATGCGATGTAATTAACACATTTGAGGCTTATCGCAGCCTAGAACCTCAAGAAGAAAAAACTCCACCATCAGGCTATTAATTCGTAAATTCCTGGGAGAACATTTTGCCATAGATGCCCCCATCCATGACTCCAATGCCGACTTTGTTATAGTCCTCTGAGAGAATATTGGCCTTGTGCCCTGGACTATTCATGAGCCCCTGATGTGAGAGTTGGACACTTGGAGCAAGTGCGAGATTCTCGCCGGCATTCTGATAAATGATTTGTGCCTCATCCATCCTATCAAAGGGAGATTTGCCCTCTGGAGTATAGTGTGAGAAAAATCCCCTTTGAAACATCATCTTTGAGTATGTGCGCGCAAGCTCACGAAGGGATTCGTCCATCGTCAGTTCAGACAAACCCACTTCCCTTCTCTCTTTATTGACCAATACCAGCATCGCATCTTCTGCCTCGCTATCTATCGTTGGGTTGGCGACAGAGAAATGTAACTTCACCGTCTCACTACTTTCAGGCTTGATGGTCATGACATTGAGAGTCTCCTCAAGTGCGCCACCAAAGACTCCATGAATTGACTGTTGAATACTTGTCGTATGCGAGACGAGGATACTACCTAGATGCGACGAGGTGACTGATTCTTTGAGATAAGCAGAGGTCGGAAGTGCGATGACAAGCGTGAGCAAAAATGAGAGGAGGATATATCCTGAAAGAAATCCTGGGATGATCCCCAAAAAATGATTGGCTTTGGTCGAGACCTTTTGGAGAGTCTGTCTACGTGAGACAAATGGTGTGAGCCTTGTTACTCTTCGCAAAAGAAGGGTAAAAACGATCTCGCCAATAAGCGCCACTAAGAAGAATCCAATCGCATTCGCAAATCCTTGGGCGAGGGAAAACTGTGAGGCTATGAATGAGCCCACTACTCCAAAAAGTAAAAGGCCGGCGACGAATGAGAGAACGAAGCTTAAGAAGTCTATCAGTGCTAAGACAAATCCTAGAGCATACCCTTCATAAAGATAAAAGAGCATCACCGCCACGATAACAAGATCAATTGTATTAAGCCCAAATAGACTATACGAGAGCGAGGACATGATCAAGGTTGAAAGTGATGCTAGTAGATCAAGTGCGACATTCATGTCATCCTATTATATGAGAAGGATCGACCCATATCCAGCAGTCTCGTGATTTGGGCAAATAATGCTATCATAAATATGCCCATGAAAAAGAAAGTTATCGTTAAAAAGAAAGTTCGCAAAGTCCATTTTCATCTTCCAAAGAAGATCTTAATTCCCCTTATTGCTCTTGGCATTCTCTTTATTCCCTTCTATATTTTTATCCTAAAAGATCTCCCATCGCCCTCTCGCCTGCCCACTGCGTCACTCCCTCAATCAACGAAGATCTATGACAGAAATCATACGCTCTTATATACGATCTACTCACAAAAGAATCAGTCATTCGTCAAGCTCTCAGACATCCCACTTCATGTGCGAAATGCCACCATCGCGATTGAGGACAAAACTTTTTATAAGCATGGCGCCATAGATCTTCGGGGTATTGTGCGAGCTGGATATGCCACACTCTTTAAAAAAGACCTCCAAGGAGGATCAACACTCACCCAGCAACTCGTAAAAACATCCCTGCTTTCGCCAGAGAGAACAATTCAAAGAAAAGTAAAAGAGATCGTCCTCTCATTTGTGACTGAAGTCTTCTACTCCAAAGATGAGATCTTGGAGATGTATCTTAACCAAATTCCCTATGGCGGAACTTCATATGGCATTGATGCAGCTGCCACAACATACTTTGGCAAAAGCGTCAAAGATCTTTCCCTTGCACAAAGCGCACTACTTGTAGGACTGCCAGAATCTCCGACAACATACTCGCCATACGGATCCCACCCTGAGTACGCCAAACAAAGGCAAAGAGAGATCCTCATTGCGATGCTTGAACAAAAATATATTACGAAAGAACAAATGGATAAAGCTTTAGAAGAACCTCTCGCCTATAAAAAAATCACAAATCCAATCAAGGCTCCCCACTTTGTGCTTTACGTCAAGGATCTTCTCGTTAAAAAGTATGGGGTAAAAACAGTTGAGCAAGGCGGACTAACTGTCATAACAAGTCTTGATATGAACACCCAAAATTTCGCACAAAAGACAGTCACAGATGAGATAGATAGTCTTTCTAATCTCACTGTTGGCAATGGAGCTACTGTCGTTACCAATCCAGGAACTGGCGAGATCTTAGCCATGGTCGGTAGTAGAGACTATTTTGACAGTTCGCATGATGGCAATGTAAATGTCACACTTGCCCATCGCCAGCCTGGATCATCTATCAAGCCGATCAATTATGCTACAGGGCTCATCAAAGGATACACAGCTGCGACACCCTTTGTTGATCGAGCAGTATGTTTTCCAAATCCACCCCAGAAGCCATATTGTCCTAAAAATTATGATGGTAAATATCATGGTGTCATGCAGATGAGATATGCTCTGGCCAACTCGATCAATACCTCAGCAGTTCAAATGCTCAAACTCAATGGTCTAGAGGCAATGATCGCAACCGCATCTGCAATGGGGATAAATTCATATAAAAATAAAGATGACTATGGCCTGTCCCTCACACTTGGCGGAGGTGAAGTCACTATGCTCGAAATGGCAACGGCCTACGGCGTTTTTGCCAATCTTGGTTACAGGATAGATCTTCATCCTATTCTTAAAGTTACCGACAATCAGAATAGAGTTCTTGAAGAATACACTCCCCCTGACAGCCCAATCTTTGGCAAAAGAGCGATACCCTCTGGTGTTGCTTTTATCATCAGCGATATTCTAGCTGACAATAAGGCTCGCACCATGGCATTTGGACCTAACTCACAACTGTTCATGGGCAAGGATGTTAAAGTATCTGTCAAAACTGGAACGACCAACGATTACCGAGACAACTGGACCATTGGTTATACTCCCTCTTTTGTTGTAGCCACATGGGTAGGCAACAATGACAATACTCCAATGAGCAATATTGTCTCTGGTGTTACTGGAGCAGCGCCAATTTGGCACAAGATATCCGCATTTATGCTTGAACACTATCCTGCAGTTGAGATGTCTATTCCAGATGATGTCATTGGCAAAAATATTTGCTCTACTTCAGGACTCATCCCAAGCACGGGCGGATGCCCAACAAGATTTGAGTATTTCCTCAAGAATTCCTTACCAAAAAAGATCGATGCTTCAAAACAAAAAGTCTTTATCGATAAAGGCACTGGGGATATCGCAAAGCCTGGGCAGACTGAAAATGTGGAGGAGCGCGAGGAGATGATCATCACTGATCCACTTGGCAATAAATACTGCACTTCTTGTGCAAGAACTACTCCCAATCCTTGACAGAGCATCGTCTGACTCCTACCATAGAATTGCTATGGAAACACCCCTTAATCCTTCACCTACTCAAACAGAGCCAGTCCCGCAAGTCGCCCCTCCTCCAAATGCACGCGAGAGCAAGAAGACAATGTATCTTATAGCCGGTATCATCGTAGCGCTGCTAATTTGCCTAACCCTATCGTTCTTACTTCTCTCACAAATACTTTCTTTCTAAAAATCATCCCGCCCCTTCTCAAATGGTGCGTCCTTTAGTATAATCTGGCAATCCCTGTCCGAGAGTTACGCTAACACCGTTGTGCCAGTTTTTGTCGTAATGTATATGAAAAAAACTATTCTTCATCCATTGTTCTTTTTGCTTAGTCAAATCGCCATGCTTTTTATTAGCATAGGTGATCTTGTCATAGCTACAACAACTTTTTTTCACAAGAGATCTCTTTCGTTTCTAAAAAGAATCTCAAAAAGACTTTCTCCCCGCACCAAGAAAAAGGGCGCCTATTACAATTCATATACCAACGCAGGTGTGACACTCTATCAAAAACCAAAGCCGAAAAAAGTTCCAGTCAAAAAAACAAGGAGAAAGAAATCTTCCAAGAAAAAGACAGCTATGTCTGTTGGAGTTAAGATTCGCTACTTTGTTGTGGGAATTGTTTTTTCATGCCTGTTTATCTTCATCCCATTGGTCACAATGCTTTTCTTGCAAGAACTTCCCCATCCAAAGGAACTCTCGACCAGACAAATACAACAGACATCAAAAATCTATGACCGAAATGGAACTCTTCTCTATGAGATATATGCCAATCAAAACAGGACCATTGTCCCACTCTCAACAATCCCTAAGTCCCTTAAGAATGCAACACTTGCCATTGAAGACAAAAATTTCTATCAACATCCTGGCTTTGATATTTCAGCGATTCTTAGAGCAATCAATCAAAACAGCAAAGGTCAGTCAGTCCAAGGAGGTTCTACAATCACCCAGCAACTTATCAAATCTTCAATGCTTACACCGGAGCAGAGTATCACGAGAAAATTGAAGGAGATCGTCCTAGCTTTTTGGGCAGAACGACTCTATACCAAAGACGAGATCTTGGGAATGTACTTTAATCAAATACCTTATGGTGGGACTGCTTGGGGAGTTGAGGCAGCATCTGAGGTCTATTTTAATAAATCAGTTCATCAACTAAATCTTGCAGAGTCTGCCTTCTTAGCCGGTCTGACGCAGGCCCCTAGCGAGTATTCTCCCTTCACAAAAGATGAGTCGCGTTGGAAAAATAGACAAAAAGAAGTGCTTCGTCGCATGGTCGCGCTTCACTACATCTCACAGAAAGAAGCCGATGAAGCATCTAAACAGAAGTTAGCATTTAATGAGCCGACTGTCGCACTTAAAGCACCACACTTTGTAAATTATGTAAAAGACTTCCTGATTAAAAAATATGGACTTGCACTGGTAGAAAAAGGTGGACTGATCGTCACAACGAGCCTTGATCTCAAGCTCCAAGAAAAAGCTCAGCAAGTTGTCGCAGATGAAATTGGCAAGGATGGATATCTTAATATCAGCAATGGAGCAGCAGTAATCGCAGATCCAAAAACCGGGGATATCTTAGCAATGGTTGGGAGCAAGGATTTTTATGATGCAGAAAGCGGGAACGTCAATCTTGCGACTTCTTTACGCCAACCTGGTTCAACCGTAAAAGTCATCACCTATGCAGCTGCACTTTCCAACGGACTTAGTGCTGCATCAATTCTTGATGATACTCCGGTCACATACACTGTTCCGGGTGGGCAGAGCTACTCCCCTGTAAATTACGATGGGAAATATCGCGGGAAAGTTCCACTTCGACTTTCTCTTGCCAACTCACTCAATATCCCAGCTGTCAGAACTCTCCAGCAAATTGGAGTTCCAACAATGATCAGACTAGCACGTGACATGGGCATCTCGAGCTGGAATGAACCAGACTCCTCATACGGTCTCTCAACAACGCTTGGGTCATCTGAAGTGACAATGCTGGATATGGTATCAGTTAATAGCACGCTTGCTAATGAAGGACGAAGAATTCCATTAAATCCTATTCTAAAGATCACTGATTATAAGGGCGACATCGTTGAAGAGAAGGAGCCAACACAAGGCGAACAGATACTTCAGCAAGGCGTTGCCTTTATCATCAATGACATTCTCGCTGACAATGCTGCACGATCACTCGCTTTTGGACCTAATTCACCGCTCAATATCCCTGGTCAAACAGTCTCAGTCAAAACAGGCACCACCGACAACAAGCGAGATAACTGGACCAATGGATACACACAAGACATCGTTATCAGTGTCTGGGTCGGAAATAACAATAATGCACCCATGAACCCATCTCTGGCGTCTGGCATTACTGGAGCAGCGCCCATCTGGAATCAGCTCATGATCATGATGCTCAAAGATAAGCCGTCAACCAAGCCTGAGATGCCAAGCGATGTAGTTGCGCTTCCATGCGGAGCAAGAACTGAGTACTTCCTGGCGGGCACCCAAAATACATCAGGCTGTAGACTCAGCTTTCCATCTCTGACAGTCTCCCCAACTAAGTCTCAATAACCTGAAGTAATTTTTGATACTGAACCTTTGGATCTTCTTCTTGCCAGAAAAGATAGCTCGTAGATGCAAAGCGAGTTGCCCCCGCACTAAAGCATTCCTTAATAGTCTTATCTGTTATTCCTCCATCGACTTGTAGATCTAGGAAATCATTTCGTTGTCGAAGCGCCCGTATCTTATCAAGTGCGCGTGACTGGAATGACTGCCCTGATGCACCAGCTTTGCACATCATAATCAGGACCGTGTCCAGATCTTCAAGGGAGACTTTGATCTCATCTACTTGCGTTTCAAGATCTAGTGCCAGCCCAACCTCACCTAACTCCTGTGCACTTGCAACAAAAGCCGCTTGATCTGGCATCTGCTCTATATGACCAATAAATCGTCTAATGCCTGATTTGCTCCACACATCAAGATACTGAATAGGATCTTTAACCATCATATGGAGTTCGAAAAAAGTGTTATTGGAGTATGGGGCAAATGGAGCTGGATCAAAAAAATTCTTAGAGTCTGCAAAAGACTCATCTATCAGATCGATATGAACTTTTTTTGCAAATGAAGTAACTTGATTTAGTCTTTTCTCAACATCTTCCCATGACTTCTCCAATATTCCTGGGAGAATTTCATGCATGCGTCTCAAGCTCCTTAATCTTTGCTATCCTTCGTGAGTACCTCTCATCAATTGAAAATGCGGTCGTCAAAAAAGCTTCAACAAGCTCCTGCGCATCCTCAAGTCCTTGTGTATCAGCACTCAAGCACAGTACGTTGATATCCTCATCGTGTCTTGAAATTCTGACTTCATCTACATCGTGGCCAACTGCAGCACGTATGCCGGGGATCTTATTGGCAGCGATCGCCATCCCAATACCGCTCCCACAAATAAGGATTGCCCTTGTATCTGGCTGACCCACAAGATGGGTGCACGCCCTTTTTGCATAATCTACAAAGTCATCGCCAGTTGCCATAGAATCAGCTCCCACATCGATCACTTCTCCGTACTTTGCTATGACAGCTTTAAGATGCTCTTTTAATTCAAACCCTCTATGATCTGCTCCTAAATATAATTTCATTTTACTTGAGCCTCCATCCGTTCTCTGTGCAGCAATCCAGTCTGTGCACCTACACTTCCAATGGCTCCAACACTATTATACATACCCCACTCCATTGCCTCACGAATTGGCTTTTTTAGAATATGAGCCGCCAATAATCCCGAAGCAAATGCATCTCCAGCTCCAGTTCTCTCCACTACAGTCGCCTTCTTACTATCAAGGTGGAAGAACTTACCTGCCTCATCAACTGAGTAGGCTCCCCTTTCACCATCTGTGACGACAGGTATTTTTACGCCTTTATGCAAGAGCGATCTCACTAGATCAAGCTCTCTCTCATGCTCCCCCACGATACTAATCGCTTCCTCTTTATTCACAAAGAGTAAATCCACATATGGCAAGATGTGAGAGAAAGACGCAACTCCTGATGCAAGCTGCACAGATCCTGGATTAAATGCGAGGTGAATTTTCTTCTCCTGCGCGAGAGCGCCAATCTTTTCATAAACATGCCTCCAGCTCTCGCCAAGTGAGGTAAGGTACACCCAGTCTGTCTCAAAATCGAAGTTGAAATTATGCTCATGCTTCTGATGCGTAGTGAAGAGAGTACGATCCTGATGGAAATTAAGCGCGATACTGATAGAAGTCTGCCCATCTGAAAAGAGCACATGCTCGGTCTGTACCCCCTCATTCTTTAAATCATTGCTAATTTTTTGCGAGAACTCATCTTTTGCAATCTCGGCCATGATGCCACTCTCTATTCCAAGCCTTTTAAGGCCCACAGCAACATTTGCAGCATTACCACCCACATGAGCATCACAGCTGTCCAGAAGTATTTTTGCGCCTTGTGGAAGAGAGATTCTATTGGAAGCGGTGTCATAAGACACTACATCTTCTTCGTGGTGAATCTGGAGAAAGAGATCGATAAGAGCGTTACCTAGAGTCAGGACAGTTGTGCGCATAGAAAAGAGGCTCGAAGTTAGTTCGTGCCTACTATAACTATAGCATCTACATCCTCTGTCTCGGCAAGCGTTACTGTACTTGCAGAAACGGTATAGTCTGCAGAGAGAGCACTCTTAAGCTTGGCAAGTCCCGCTTGCTTACTTTTTTTAATCTGAATTACTGTATCTGTGTAGTCAAAATTGTCTGCATTCCCAGTCGACGAAACAGTATAGCCCTTATCTTTCAATAATGTAGCAACTGTACCAGCAACTCCTTTTTCACCAGATCCATTAAGTACTTTTATTGAAAGTGATCCTGCTACAGGAGTTGTCGCTGCGCCTGTTGTCGGTGAAACAGTTGGTGTTGTCTTAGCTTTTGTTGTTGGAGTTGGGGTGGTATCTTCTTCAGCAGACTTTGAAGCCTCCTCTGTTGGAGTTGGCTCCTCAGTTGGGGTTGCTTCCATTGTTGGGGTTGGGGTCACTTCTGGCTCATTTGAAGAACTAAGGAGTTGATTACCAAGGAAGATTGCGCCTGCAATAATAAGAATGAATACGCCTACATAGAGAAAAGCGCGCATTTTTTTATTTGGGGTATTTTGCTTGTTCGGACTAAATGCCGTGAACTGTTCATCCATAACTGCCTGATCCTCCAGGCATATGCCCGAAGTAGTTGAAGTGTACCATAGATTTAACGATTTGCAAGTATTAACAAGCCAATCACTTGCTTACATCTGTTATAATAATTTTATGCCCACTCTCCAGAGGATTTTTTTAGGTGTTATCGCCATCGTTATTCTCATTATAGCGCTTCCTGTTGGACCCACGTACTCAGATGAGCTTGATGATCTCAACAAGCAGATCAACGAACTCAATACTGCGCTCACGCAATCAATCGCAGCCACCAAGCCACTCGAGTCACAACTCAATAATCTTAAGGCTCAAATAGCTGGAATAAAAAATAAGGTAAATACAATTGAGACAGATATGGTCGTCAAAAAAAAGAACATCGACAAAGGCTATGAAGAGCTGGGTGAGAAAGAAAAAACATTTGGCGAATCTGTCCGCAGCTTCTATATAAAAAGCTACTACGACTCTCCCCTCTCAGTTTTTCTATCAGCAGGATCTGCAACTGAAATTACTCAACTCTTAGCCTATCAGAGGGTTAAGACCAATCAAGATAAGTCAGTCATCACTAATATCGCCCTTACCATTACAGATCTTGAAAGAAGAAAATTGGAACTCGAACAAGAACAGAAAAAACTCGTGTCTCTTAAGGCAACACTTGACCAACAATCAGCCAAGCTAGACACAATTGTCAGTGGCGCTAAATCATATCAATCTGAAGTCTCTGGCAAGCTAGCCGATCTATCTGCAAAACAGCAGTCAATCATCAACTCCCGATCAGGAGGCTTCACTGCAAATGTTGGTGATAGTGATCAAGCAGACGACTACAATGCATCAATCAAGGGATTTCGAGAATCAGCGCCAAGTGGTTACTTCGCAGCTTTCTCGTTTGGAGCGTATACACACAGGAAGGGTATGAGTCAGTATGGAGCACGTGGACGAGCACAAGCTGGCCAAGATGCAAAAACTATTCTGAAGGCCTACTACGGTAAAGAGCCAGTCAACAAAGATACTGGTGGAGACATTCAAGTAAGTGGAGTTGGATCAATGAGCTTTGAGGATCGCTATCTTTTAGGGATAGCTGAGATGCCATCGTCTTGGCCAAAAGAAGCTCTCAAGGCACAAGCGATTGCGGCCAGAACGTATGCCTATAGATATAAAGTTCAAGGCACATCAATTTGCATAACTGAGGCGTGCCAGGTCTTCAGCTCAAGCAAGGCAGACAACCCGCCTCAGGCATGGAGAGAAGCGGTGCAGGAGACTAAGGGTCAAATCTTAGAAGATGTGGTCACCTACTATGCCTCTACCCATGGAGGCTTTGCCTCCCCAATCGGCTGGGATACAACTGACGGATCAGGTGGTGGGAACTTTACTGAGAAAACCTGGGAAAAAGCTGGAGGCTCACCTTGGCTCTATAAAGCTTGGTATACAGAAGGATATAGCATTAATTCAGATAAATGCGGTAGATCAAGTCCATGGCTCAGCCCACAAGAAATGGCCGATATTGTAAATGCAGCCATTGCCCTCAGAACTGGTGGAATTGATACATCAAGAATTACGCCCGTTAGTTCATGTTGGGGAGGTAACCCATACAGCATGGATGAACTGAAGAGCTTAACTGCGGGCAATGGTGGAATTAGTAGCGCTACAAATATATCTGTATCTCAAGGAAATGGATCAACAAATAGTGTGACCATCAATGGAGTAAACATGTCAGGTGCTGACTTCAAAAAAGCCTTTAATCTCCGTGCGCCCGGTCGCCTTTCTATTCCCCAGAGTGGATTTGCCTTCTTTAACGTAGAACGCAAATAATTTCTTAGCTCTAAAGACATATATAGGGTATAATGTGGACGTTATGCCAGATTTATTTGTCGCAAAACCAACCAGGAAGGTTGTGGAAGAAAAACCTGTAATTACTGAAGCCACAAAGCCTGGGGTCATCACAATTCAAAAAAGAGAGCTTCACCCTTTCTCAAGTTTTCATAAATTTCCAGAAGGTGTTGTCTTTGAAAATCAAGAAAAGGATGAGGTCATTCACCTTTTCCTGAGAAGACATCTCATCACCAATATTGGCTGGGTAGTTTCAAGCATTTCACTTGCCCTCTTACCACTTCTTGTATTTCTTATTCATGCATCAGGAATCTTCCTCTTCCCCGAGATACCATTTTCATATCTACTCATTAGTGTTCTTTTCTATTACATAATTCTCTTTGGCTACAACCTTGTAAATACTGTATCTTGGTTTTACAACATCGGACTAGTAACTCAACTTCGCGTGGTGGATGTAGATCTTTCCAACATCCAACACAAAAATGTCTCAGCAACCACACTTGAAGATATCGTTGACGTCTCCTACTCCCAGAAAGGATTCTTCCAGAGCCTATTCGATTATGGCGATGTCGTAATCCAAACTGAAGGAATTAGGGAGAACTTTGAGTTTCTCAAAGTACCTCATCCAGCAAAGGTTGCCGACGTCGTGAGCGATCTCGTTGCAGGAAGGAGCAATGTTTAATGGATTTTGCAAACTTTCTATCAACAGATTTAGCTCTAATTATTAAGATAATTTCGCTATTTCTCATTGGGCTCTATGGGATCTTTGTAGTAATAATCTTTAATCAGATAAGATCTCTCAATAAAATTATCTACATAAATAAAGTTGCTGGATCTCCTTTCATACAATCTCTGGCGTTCTTTTATATCATCTCCACCCTCGCACTTTTCTTGCTTGCACTTGCTATACTATAGAGAATGCCTACCACGAATCTTAGCTTTGCTAAAATCGCTGCCACTCCTACGGATTCTTCATGGTCCCAAGCCTACAACTCGGGAAGCCTCTTTATTACTCTTGCCCTCTCAACTAGCGATGAAAATCAACAGGGTCAGCTTCCCTCCCTTGGCAAAACAGTTCTAGGACTTCTAGAATCGGAAATCTACGGACTTGAAGAAAAGAATATCGCCAAAATCAGTGAGGCTATCCTCATCTCCGTTAAAGAGCTCCCACCAGAAGTCACACCCTCTCTCTCACTTTGCTTTGTGAAAGAAAGCGCACTCTATGCATTTGTTCTTGGTACTGGAACAGTACTTCTAAAAAGAGGTGAGAAAATTGGACCAATCTTAGAGATAACAGAAGCAACCACTACGCCAACAGGTGGCTCAGGGTATCTAGATACCAATGATCTTGTTCTTATCCAAACTGCTCAATTTGCTCGTAGTGTTTCTCAAGAAACTGTGACTAAAGCGCTTGAGTATGGGCTGCCAAATGATATCGCCGAAACGATCTCGCCACATGTTCACGGCGAGAAAGAAGGTGGTGCAGCCTTGATCATTCTTAGCTACAAAGGCGTATCTCGCTCACACGAGGCAGAAGAGGATGAGTTGCTTGCTCAAACTGAGACTGCAACGCTTGAAGACGCATCGATCAAAAAACAAGTTGAACCTGTGGCCACAATAGCTACTCAACCTAGTAATGAGATACACTCGCCTCGCCCGATAATCAACCAGCCTATTGAGGAGGGTGAGCCTGCGACTTCTCCATTTGAAAAGTTAAGCTCAGTCCTCTCAAATATTAAAATTCCGTTTATTTCAAATCTTGATCCAAGAAAGAAAATAACGCTGATAGTAGCGGCACTTCTTATCCTCATTCTTGCCGGAAGCATTATCTTTGTCAGCGCTAGTCAAGAATCGTCAAAAAATAAAGCGCTCTTTGACTCACTCTACTCTTCTGCAAAAGATGATTTTGAAGCTGGCAACGATCTCCTTAGCCTCAATCCTTCTCTAGCAAGAGACGACCTCTTGCGCGCACAAGCAACCCTCGCAAAAGCAGATGGCAAATTTAAGGATGGCTCAGATGAAAAGCAGCAAATAGATGAACTCAAAGGAAAAGTGGAAGAAGCACTCGGTGGAACTGAGGGTAAGGAATCTATAGACGCAACTGAGGCTGAAGAAAGTGACTCTCCAGGACTTTCAGCCATGATAAATGACACAAAGATAGTTGCAGCAACAGAACTTGAAGGAAATACCTACCTCCTCTCGGAAGCTGGCATCTCAAAAATAGAAAAGGGCTCAGAAGATCCCGCAAGCATCATCAAAAATGACAGCACCTGGAAAGGTGCACGTAGTATCGGTGCTTTTGGCTCAAATCTCTATGTCTTAGATAAAGAATCACTTATCAAGCTCGTACCTACTGGATCTACTTATACCGAGTCTGCTTATCTTAAAGACGAAACTGATCTCACTGATGCTATAAGCATGACTATTGACTCATCTATCTATATTCTCTTTAAGGATGGATCGGTCTCCAAATTCACAAAAGGCACCAAGGACAGCTTCTCTATCTTAGGACTCACGAGTGCATTATCATCGCCTATCGCGATTGCGACAACTGAGGATGCTGACAAAGTCTATATTCTTGATCCCAAAAACGCACGGATTGTCTCGCTTAATAAAGACGGTTCATTTGCAAAACAATATCAATCCAAAACTCTCTCCACTGCAAGTGCTATGACTTTAAGCCAAGATGGGAAAACAGGCTATATCCTAAGTGGCAAAAAAGTCTACAAGATAAGCTTCTAGCTATTAATGGAAGTGAGAATAGGCACAAAAAAAACCTCCGTTGACCTTCAAAGGCAAAACCTTCTTTAGTGGCTTGCCACGTGGCCCGAAGGGCTTTACGTAGTGGAGATGTCCGGGCGTGACCCGGAGTCCGAAAAAGTTAAATAAGAACGTCTACAAGCATATTTGATACTTTTTGAGTCGCTTTCCCGTGGCCTATCAACAGGTATAAGAAAGTCTATGTTTTAAAGATCTGGTGTCACACAAAACAAGATGTGATCCTTGACTCAACTGTATAGATATCCAAGTTCGCCCGTTGAGAAAAGCTTGCTTGAATAGATCAGACTAAGGTCTTAAGCAGCTAAGAAAGCTGGTTGGAACCCAGAACTAATCCCATCTACTTGTCTTGCGACAAATTGACGGACGCTTTGGATTGTATCCGTAGCATTTATTTTTTGACACAGTTTTACGACAATGTATCGGCGTCGGCTTGCAGTTATTAAAGAACGTATCTCGTCGAATCAAGTCATCCCCTTTTACCCGCCGTAGGCTTGGCATAGGAGAGCTACCTCTGGTAAAAGTGGATATCGATTCTAAAGATTTTTAAGGGTCAAGAGTAGGCTTTTACGGCTCGGTCCAGATCTCGATCTAGGTCTCTTTTTTTAATCTTTGCCTTCTTATCGAATTGCTTTTTAGGCTTGGCTAGCGCGAGCTCTACTTTAATGAGATTGTGCGTAGTATATATGCTTACAGGCACGATTGTCAAATTTGATGCATCCATTTTAGACTTCAAAGAGAGGATCTGCTTCTTATGAAGAAGCAATTTTCTTGTTCGACTTTGATTATAATCCTCGGTCCTCGCAAACTCGTACGGAAAGACTTTTGCATTGATCAAATGCACCTCACCGCCAATGATGCGGGCATAGCTACTTGTAAGATCTGCATGACCAAGTCTGATTGCTTTTACCTCTTGGCCAAAGAGATTAATGCCAGCCTCGAATGAGTCCAGGAGGGTATAGTCAAATGTGGCGCGCTTATTTACAATCTTCATATTGAAGCTATGATACTTGATGAAACTAAAATTGTATAGCCTTGAGGCTAATTTAGACCTATAGCATTGACATTCGGCCATTTTTTTACTATAATTTTGACCCGCACTTTTAAAGAAGATTGATAGTTGATTGCGCTGTTTTGAGCACCTACCCCAAGGTACTTATGGCAGCGTAATCAAATACGCTTATCAGGCCATTTGGCCTGATACGAACCCACCTCAGGAGGCATAGAGGTGTCCAAGGGAGCCAGCAAGCGAAAACGCGGCTGGATCGAGTTCAAAGGACTTCAGTTCGCTGAGCCCTTTGCGACTCGATCTGAGCTCATCCAGGCAATCCACGCCTTCTTTGAAGAGCGTGGGCTGAACTTGGCGACTCGCAAAACTCCTCTTCAGGTCAGATTTTCTCGAAAGAGAAATCCGACAATTGTCGAGGACGGCGCGATAATGCCTATCGCAGGACTACATAGATCCGAATGGAATCTCACAGGGGAAACTCTGTTTGTGACCAAGGAGATCATTGTGTATGTCCGTAAACATGCTTCTCGGGAAGATCTCTTGACCACATTAGGTCACGAGCTCGACCATGGCGCTTGGGTCCTTGAGGGAAGGACCTTTGATGACCAAGAGAAGTATTGGAACCGACCCCACGAGGTGCGTGCGCGCCAAGTGGGCAGCGAATGGGGCCAGCGCCTGTCACGCTGACTTCAAAACCGGTTTTTAGCAGGCTTTACCGACTGGCCCTCTGAGGAGGCCCGCCTAGCCAATAGGCTAGACGAGAAAGAAGCCGCCAGACGCGCTCCCGCGCCGGTTACCGTCACCCCTGGGAGATTCTCCTCAATAGAGGGGTCTCATTATTACGGTTGGGTGGGGCTGTGACTACGCTTAGTCGCAGCAGTCTCTGTGCCTTAAATTGATGTGGCAGCATCAGACTTCCTCCCTCACAAGGAAGTGGCACTCATTAGGGTGATGCAGGCGGAGAAACCTCGCACAAGGTCATCCAACTATATCGCCCACTTGCCCATTGCTCTGTGAGGAACGCCACCTTATGCGTTCACGCCGCCGGCTAACCCCGGCGGCTTTTTCATGCTTATTTAATGCTAGATAAACATATGACATAGCATTAGAACAT
>JAGOPV010000014.1 GCA_017991775.1 Candidatus Levyibacteriota bacterium
TACCACTTATGGTGCTCTATACTTTTCCACTGGCATATCAATCTCTCTGGAGTTATGCACCAGCAAAGACACCAAATAGACAGCTTTTGGAGTGGGCGGGAGGTCTGACCCTTTGCATGATTGAAATAGCAGCTGTTCTGTGGTTCTGGCCGAGCACACCGACAGTTATCGCATTATTTTTAGCGGGATTCTTTTATACGATAGTGGGGATCTCGCATGTGTGGTTTGAGAAAAGACTCTTTAGAGGAGTTATGTGGGAATATGTCTGGGTTGGTGCAACTGTTTGTTTTGTGTTGCTGTTATTTACCTCATGGGGAAAGTAGGAGAGGGAAGTCCTATAATAATTTGATATAGTTTGATACACTATAAGACATCTCTCAACTCAGGAATCTGAATTTTTTCGAGGCTATTTGAAGCTAATTTGAGGCTAACAAGCATTTGGCCACAAGTGAATGTATTCATTTGAGGCTCGGGGTATGAAAAAAATACGAAATAATGCAATATTTTGAGGCTAAAACATTAAAAATAGGTTGTTAATTCAAGCTAAATATGAGATTTTAGGCTTGTCGGAGAAGAGGGGTCGGACCCCAAACAGCCCTTAACGTCACACTTTTCACAGGATCTATAAGCGAGGCTAGGGTGTACTAAATTGCATAACAAAGTTAATAAAATCTTGGGTCCCGGAGTGGAGGCTAATTAGCCACGATTCTGCAGCTCATCTCACATGCCCTCATTGGATAGATCGCACTCCTTGGAACCTCACCTTATTTGACCCTGGGGATTTCATATAGCTTACGTCGTAGAATAATACTTTTACGACGTGAAGAAAGGTTTGAGAGAAGTGGTCACAATCACTTAATGTGCGCTTTAATCCACATGTTGTAACTATATCCACACACCTTCGCTTTGTGGCCTTACTCCCTATGACCAAGCATTCTTAATTCATGCCTGACCTCCCTATTATAGGCTTCTAGGATGTTTTCACCAGCATATCTAGCCTCAGATTAGCCATATTTTTCATGGAGCACTACGCTCGTGCGGAGAGGTGATAAAGGAGGGTTTTGGATGAGACCGTACAATCGTCTGTAGAAAATGGACAGCTAATTGGTAGTCTACTGTATAACAAAGGCCTTCTAGGTCATCCTACGGTCTTCTAAATTGATGCTTGGAGGACTGGATTAGTTAGTCGTTTTTGGGGTCATATGTATCGGTGAAAATTGGACTTACAACATTAATTTTGTCATCAAGGACATTACCATTTTCATCTGTCCAAATTGGATGACTTGGATCTGAAGGATTTTCTTTCGCAAAGCCTAACCATACATCTATATTCTTATTTGGATCGTCAGGATCAACAATGATTCGATTTGATGCGCCATTGTCAGCTTTTATTGCAAGGCGTACTAGTTTTACGTCTTCAGCTAATTTAGTATCAGTATCAATCGATCTGCTAGGCGCATCTTCAAACTCTTTATTTGGATTATATTCATGGATTATAGGAGCCTCTAATCCGTCCAATGCGCCTTGCTTCGTGTATCTTTGTCTGTACTCGAATTCATTTAGCTCAATATATTCTGCGACGTTACTAAAGAAGTAGGTACCATCCTCATTTCTTCCCGCGAATTTGACAACAGGACCAAGCTCAATTTCATGGGAAGTATCCCCTTCATTGTTAGAGCTTGAGGCATTGCCTAAGTCTATAATTCCCTTTTTTACTCCTAGCAACGAAGCACCCAAACCTACCCCTGTGTATATTGCGGTCCTACGTGAAAATTTGCCTTGATCTGCGACTTGGTGTAGTTGATCTAGGAGTGGTCCTTTTTCTAGAGGTTTCTCAGGGTGTGCTTCTATAGGTGGGAGATTTGGTCTTTCTGGTCCGCGTGAGCCTTCTGACATATAAATCGATACTAAGTTATAGATCTGAACTTGTCAATCATATTTTAGTCAGCGTATAATGATTTTATGAACTTAGCTACGACTCGCCGTATCGTCTTACTCTTTCTGACTACTTTGATTGTCTTGGTGGCTGCCTATGGGATTTTTTCAGTTGTAAGACTCTTCAGAGCTCCATCTGGGTATGTGGTGAGGACAAGTTCTCAGACTGTTATCAAGGAGTTGAAGGCCCTCAATAGGCTTGAAACTGCGCAATTTACTATTGAGAAGGTCATTGATGCTGGTAAGTCCGGTAATGTCTTTCAGCAGTTCCTGTTTGGCGATAAGATTCTTTTGGTTGCACATGGTGAAGTTATTGCTGGGATAGACTTCTCAAAGCTGGAAAATAGCAATATAAAGGTAGATGGTACGACTGTGAGGCTTGAGCTTCCAGAGCCTGAGATCCTTGTAACGACACTTAACAATGAAGAGACTCGAGTCTATGATCGCAAATTAGGTCTCCTCTCAAAGGGAGATAAGGACTTGGAGGCTGTCGCACGTTCAGCAGCTGAGAAGGCTATTAGACAGGCTGCGTGCCAGGGGGAGATACTCAATCAGGCTTCATCCAATGCTCGCTCACAGCTAACTGCGCTTCTTAAGGCACTTGGCTTTACCACGGTTATCATCTCAATTCCTCAGGCATCCTGTTCCTAGCGTCGTAGAATCTTGACTCCCCTCCCCTTCAGAGATATTATGGATAGTAGGATATTTGATATAAAGATATTATGTGACAGGTACATCTCACTTAATATCCCAATGTCTTAATATCCAATAACTAATGACTAAATCGCTGCCAGAACTTATAGATCAATACCTCGAATACATGGAGATCGAGAAGAATTCTAGCAAGCTCACAATTCGAGACTACAGGCATTATCTGCTTACGTTTAAGAACTGGCATGCTATGGCTCATCCAGATCAGGGCATTGATACTTTGAGCTTGGATAACGTTCGTAAATTCAGAGTCCATCTTGCCAATCGCACCGATAGGCACGGTCAGAATCTCAAGAAAGTGACTCAAAACTACTACGTGATTGCTCTTCGCTCCTTTCTACGATATTTAATTAAGAACGATATCAATACTCTTGAACCTTCAAAGATCGATCTTCCTAAGACTGAGAGTCGAAGTCTAAAATTTTTAGAGCGTGAGCAGGTGGATAGGCTCGTCACTATGCCTGATACATCTAAGATAGATGGGCTTCGAGATCGAGCCATCTTAGAGCTGTTATTCTCAACAGGACTTCGTGTCTCTGAGTTAGTCGGTCTTAATCATGAGCAAATCAATCTTGATAGGCGTGAATTTGGCGTGATTGGAAAGGGCAAGAAGTCTCGTATTGTCTTTATTTCATCACGTGCTGCAGACTGGGTCGGTCGATACATCACTGCTCGCAAAGACGTCTATAAGCCCCTATTTATTCGATATTCTGGGAGTGAGATAGATCTTGAAGAAGGAGAGAAAATGAGGCTAACTGCTCGAAGTGTTGAGCGTATGGTTAAAAAATATGTCAGGCTAGCGAGACTTCCGGTCGATGCGACAGTCCATACGTTTAGGCACTCATTTGCAACTGATCTTTTGACCAATGGAGCTGATATCCGCTCAGTTCAAGAGATGCTTGGCCATAAAAATATCGCCACAACTCAGATCTATACACATATCACTAATAAGCAACTGCGTGAAGTTCATAGTGCCTTCCACAGCGGTAACAATAGTGAAGCACCTCGAGTAAATGACAATTCGCCACTCGAGGAAGAGAAGAAGAGCGATTAGAGGGTTTCGTATGAGAGGGTAACAGTGACAGTAACTTTGTTCTCGCCTGCTTCAAGCTGTGTTGGCGCCATAACTTCCTTCGCACCTGCTGCCATATTCGTAACAGCTCTGTCATATGCCATTGGGTTTTCTGGTGACGATTCATAAATGCCAATGACTTTTCCAAGAGATATGCCTGCTTGATTACTTATCTTTTGAGCCTTCTTTTTTGCCTCTTTGATTGCTTTTTCACGCGCTTGATCCTCTAACTTCTCACGATCCTCGTCACTGAGAACAAAGCTAACATTATTGAGCATATTCGCACCATTCTTTGTAGCTGCATCGAGTGCCGCATTGGCCTTTTTAGAGTCTTTAAGAGTAACTGTGATTGTTGTACTCACAGTGTAGCCTGTTGTAGCTTGGCGGCTATCCGTATAGTCAATATTTGGGTTGATAGAGTACTGTTCTGTCTTGATATCTTTCTCATCGATTCCCTGACTTTTGAGCGCATCAGTAACTTTTGCAACTATTGTATTTACTTGGTCTTGAGTTGTCTCGACTGTTGTTCCAGTCTTTGTTACTCCAACACTAAAGCTAGCGGTCTTTGGAGTGCCTGTAGCCTCGCCTGTCCCAGTTGAGGTGAACATCTCCGCATTGTTACTAACAGTACTTGTAATAGTGAGTGGAATTGGACCAAAGATCTTGAGGAGAAGTATTGAGATGAGTATAAGAAGTACTGGGAATTTCAATCGTTCTAGAACACTACTCATGGATTTATACTAAGTAATTTAGAGTGTCTTGTCAATTTATTGTTGCTCTGCTGCTTCTACGACGTTCTGAAGGAGCATCGCGACATTGATAGGGCCAACGCCTCCTGGTGTTCCGGAGTAGAAAGCTGTGAGCGGTCCAACCTCGCTCTCGTTAAAATCTCCATGGAGCTTGCCATCATCCTCTGTGTGAAGCCCTATTCCAATGAGGATGGGATTGCTTACGATCATCTCTGTCGTAACCGCATTTCTCTTCCCTACCGCACTGATGATGATAGTCGAGTTCTTTAGAATCTTTGCTGGATCCTCAGTCTTGCTGTCGATAATAGCTGGATTGAGATCATACTTCTTCATCAGGTGTTTTATAGTAGGTCTGCCAGCGGTTCTCCCCTTCCCCACCACTGTAATTTTTTGACGTGTTAGCCACTCTCCAAATCCTTCTGGATGGATGCTTTCAAGCAACTTAATGACAGCTTTTGCGACTGGCGGGTCAAAGTGACTATCAGTTTGAAATCCATCTACATCTTTTATTGGAATCACAAGCGCGTCTAGATCTTCATCTGAGATGGTGTTGAGTGGTCTCTGGATAATAATTCCATGTACAAGTGGATCTTGATTGAGCTCATCTATTATTGGCTTAAGTTCATCAAGAGTTGCTGACTCTAGTCTTTTCAGAACGAGATTAACACCTATTTTCTCAGCAAATATTTGCTTTTGGCGTACATAATTTTCTGATCCAGGATCATTCCCTACAAGAATTACTGTGAGTGTTGGAGTGATGTTTTTTCTTCGTAGCTCCCCCACTCTCTCAGTCAGATCAGCATAAATTGTCTGCGAGATACTCTTGCCATCAATTTTCATGTAGTTATTATACCATTCGCATGTGTTGAGGCTAGAAGTGGTTATTGGGCTTTGCTTATATCGGTAGGTGAATTTTCTGGAACAGTTTGAGCTGTAGTATTTCCAGCTTGATTTGCTCTGTAGTCCTCAATGCTCGTAATAGTTGGTGAAAGATGCACTTCTGGCGATATTCTCTCCAATTCTTTCATCATTTCAGAAACTTCTGGTAGTTCGACACTTATCCAGCCTCTCCTTAAGTTTTCTTTGAAATCTGGATTTTCAGCAAGTCCTCTTAATCTCCTAAGTCCGTCTTGAATTTTCGTAACTTGCTCAGCTTGTCGGACGGTCTCAGCAAGAGCTAGAGCGATTTTAGCCTCAGTATCATTTGGTTTTTCTATAGCTGGCAATTCCTCAGTTGGAAAAGGCCTAGCAAGTGACTGAAGTGTTACAGGCTTTCGGTCAGTCGCTTGATCAGGATTTGCGCTAGACAAGTTATTAAACTCATTGATATCATCTGGGGTAAATACACGAGGTTCTTCTGTCGGTGTTCCTCCAAGTGTAACCATTTCCTGTGGGGTTGGGAAAGGACTTATCTCAGGATTTTCTTTTTGGAATGCAGGGGTTGTTTGGCCGATATTTTCTGGTGGTCTACTTGCATCAAGTGCTGGATCTGGTTGAGCAGGCAGTGCTCCTTCTGGACGTAAGACAGCAGTAGGCATTCCGGTTGGCTGTTGAATTTCAGAAAACGATGTCATGTACCTACAATCTCAAATAACAACCCTCTTGTCAATCAAGGATAGTTAATCTTACTCGTTTTCGATGCAGGTGGCAGCAGCTACTTTGTCAGATTCTTTAGAGAAGCGCATGAGGATCACTCCCTGTGTGTCTCGATGAAGTCGAGGGATAGCTGAGATCTCAAGTTTGACGACCTGGCCTTTTTTGGAGGTCATGATAAGTTCGGTGCTCTTTGGCGGGATAATTTGAGAGACAGCTACATCGCCAGTCTTATCAGTCACTTTAGCTACCTTTACGCCTTGTCCACCTCGCTGTTGTGATGGGAACTGTGATATGACCGTCTTCTTGCCAAGACCATTTTCCATGATAGTAAGGAGCTCTGAAGTGCTGTCGCTCTTTGTGAGAACATCCATACTGATGACGACATCCCCTGCTCCAAGCTTGATACCTCGAACACCCATTGTTCCTCTACCCTGTGGCTTTACAGACTTTTCGCTAAAGTGGATTGCCTTACCCTGCTTTGTGACCATGAGCACATCGTCCTCACCTGTTGAGATATTGCTCCAGACCAGCTCGTCATCTGAGTCAAGCTTGATTGCGATCATGCCGTTGCGTCTAATGTTCTCGAATTCTTTGAGGCTAGACTTTTTGACTGTGCCCTTTCGAGTTGTGAGGAAGACATATCCCTTGTTGAGATCTTTACCTGCGGTGATGAAAGATTCGACCTTCTCCCCCGCTTCGATGTTCAAAAGATTAACAATAGCTGTGCCTTTGCTGACTCTACTACTCTCAGCTATTTCGTAGGCTCGAAGCTGATACGCTTTACCCTTGTTGGTAAAGAAGATGATGTTGTCATGAGTCATGGACGAGCGGATGTGAGTGATAGCATCTTCATCCTTTGTAGTCATACCTTTGACACCCTTACCTCCCCTATTTTGAAGTTGGAAGCTATTCATGGACTGACGCTTAATATATCCAGTTTCTGTAAGTGTAATCACAGTTGCTTCATTTGCGATGAGGTCTTCCTCTGAGAATTCATCTACTTTACCTTTATAAACGCGTGTTCTTCGAGGATCTGCATACTTTTGCTTGAGCTCCCCTACCTCGGTTCCAATAACTCCAAGAATTTTTTCTGGATGTGCGAGAAGATCTTCTAGCTTTGCGATGGTCTCACTGATCATCTTGATCTCATCCTCAATCTTTTGTCTTTCAAGTGCAGCAAGTCGGCGCAACTGCATGTCGAGGATCGCAGTTGCCTGGATTTCTGAGAGTGAGAACTTCGTGATAAGATTCTTTTTTGCAGCATCCTGATCTGTGGACTCGCGGATGGTTCGAATGACCTCATCGATATGATCTACTGCAATCTTAAGTCCCTCAAGAATGTGAAGTCGAGCCTTTGCTTGTCGAAGCTCAAATTCTGTACGCTTTCGGATAACGATATATCGGTGCTTGAGATATTCCTCAAGAATTATCTTGAGTGTGACTGTCTGTGGTGTGCCATCTACAAGTGCCACCATATTAACTGGGAAACTCGTCTGAAGAGATGTGTGCTTGAAGAGATTGTTCAAGACTTTCTTAGGTGAAGCATCCCGCTTCAATTCAACAACAATTCGTAGTCCTCGCCTGTCGGACTCATCTCGAAGATCAGTAATGCCTTCGATTTTCTTCTCTTTTGCCAGATCTGCAATGCGAGTGACGAGGATAGCTTTGTTAACTTGATATGGGATCTCAGTGATGATGATTGCTGATTTGCCCTGTCCAATCTCCTCGATCTCAGCGATTCCACGAATAAGGACTTTGCCACGGCCAGTGACATAGGCATTTCGGATCTCTGTTGCGTCAAAAATAGCCCCAGCTGTTGGGAAGTCTGGGCCTTTGACGAACTGGAGTAGTTCATCGATCGTGACATCTGAATGCATAGCGACACCCTTTTCAGTCTTAGATACGAGTGGTGTCTCACTAGTCTCTGTTGCAATCACTGGTGATTCTACTTTTGCAACTGGTACAGGCGTCCCGAAGGTAGTTTTGCCGATCATAAATTGAATCGCATCAATGACTTCGCCTAGGTTGTGAGGTGGAATTTTTGTCGCCATACCGACCGCAATTCCTTCAGATCCCATGAGGAGTAAATTAGGAAGTTTCGCAGGAAGGTAGACAGGCTCATCAAAACTACCGTCATAATTAGGAGCAAAATCGACTGTCTCTTTATCTATATCTACGAGAAGTTCCATTGAGATCGCTTGGAGCTTTGCTTCTGTATAACGGTCAGCTGCAGGAGGATCCCCGTCAATTGAGCCAAAGTTACCCTGACCCAAGATGAGCGGATATCGCATAGAAAAGTCTTGTGCGAGACGAACGAGAGAATCATAAATTGCGAGGTTACCATGTGGGTGGTATTTTCCCATGACTTCTCCCACGATACGAGCAGACTTGAGGAATTTTGCCGATGGACCTAGGCCCATCTCATTCATGCCGAAAAGTATACGACGATGGACTGGTTTTAATCCATCACGAATATCAGGAAGTGCGCGTGACACGATAACAGACATCGCGTAGTTAAGGTACGCTTTGCGCATCTCCTGGGAGATATCAACTTCTTTTAATTTTCCAATGTTGTTGTCCATAAATAAATGATAGCGCTTAGAAACTAGCATATAGCGTCTAGTTTCTCAACTAAACGCTACCAACTATTACCTAGACGCTCTGTAAAGATTTCTTTACTGCCTCAAGTGCAGTTGCTTTATCTTTCCAATCCTTAAGTTTGACCCATTTCCCAGGCTCAAGTGACTTATAATTCTCGTAAAAATGTTTGAGCTTATTCTTTGTTGCTTCTGGTACATCACTAATGTCCTTAAATTCTCCGAAAAGTGGATCGATCTTCTTCGATGGTACAGCAAGGATCTTTGTATCGATACCTGCTTCGTCTTCCATCTCGAGCATTCCGATTACAACCGCAGGGATAGCAGTTCCTGGTGCGACTGCATACTCTGAGAGCACCATTACGTCTAGTGGATCACCATCATCTGCAAGTGTATTTGGAACAAATCCGTAGTTAGTTGGGAATCGCATCGCAGTATGTAAGAAGCGATCAACCATGACTACACCTGAGTCTTTGTCTAGCTCATACTTAATACCACTGTCCTTAGGGATCTCAACGAGAACGTTAATTTCTCCCTCTTCTGGATTCTTACCTGATGATAATTTTGAAATATTCATTTATGATTCACCTCCCTTGCCTGCCGTAGCTTTAGCGTAGGCTGGTTAAATGTCTAATGTTGCTGTAATTGCGTTTGTCTGGATAAAGTGCTTGCGTGGTGGGACCTCGTCTCCCATCAACATAGTAAATACCATGTCAGCATCCTCTGCATCATGAATTGAGATGTGCTTTAAGACTCTGTTTTCTGGATTCATGGTAGTATCCCAAAGCTGCTCTGCATTCATTTCTCCAAGACCCTTATATCGTTGGACCGAGACATGGGCATTGCCAGTCTTCATTTCTTTCATATGGACATCTCGCTCTTCCTCAGAATAAGAATATCGAATTTCTTTGCCCTTTTGCAGCTTGAAAAGTGGAGGCATAGCGACATAGAGATAGCCAAGTCTGATGATTTCTGGAAGATGGCGATAGAAGAATGTTAGGATGAGTGTCTCGATATGCTCTCCGTCTACGTCTGCATCGGTCATGATGATGATGCGATGATAGCGTAGCTTTTCCATATTGATCATGTCTCCAATACCTGCACCTAGCGCGATGATGAGCGCCTTAACTTCTTCATGTTCGATCATTTTGTCTAGGCGTGCGCGCTCAGTATTAAGGATCTTACCCTTAAGTGGCAAGATGGCTTGGAACTTGCGATCACGACCACTCTTTGCAGATCCTCCTGCTGAATCTCCCTCAACGAGGTAGATTTCAGAAAGTGCTGGATCTTTTTCTTGACAGTCAGCGAGCTTACCTGGAAGTGATGAGCCTTCAAGCGCACCCTTCCTGATGACTGCCTCCTTTGCAGCTTTTGCAGCAAGACGGGCTCTGGCTGCGAGATAGACCTTCTCAAGAATTCTTTTTGCTTCAGATGGATTCTCTTCAAAGAATAGATTGAGTCCTTCTTTGGTGATTTGATTGGCGATTGGCTGGATTTCTGAGTTACCTAACTTGCCTTTTGTCTGACCCTCGAACTGAATTCTATCCTGTGGCATCTTGAGGAAGATGACAGCAGTGAGGCCTTCTTTGGTGTCATCGCCAATGATTGAATCCTCCTCAGTCTTGAAAGCGCCAATTTTTTTACCATAATCATTGACTGCGCGGGTGAGCGCCATTCTAAATCCAGTGAGATGTGTGCCGCCGTTAACTGTATTGATAACGTTGACGTATGACTCGACACTTTCTGCATATGTGTCGTTGTACTGCATCGCGACTTCAAGCTCTACATCCCCTACCTGCTTATTAAAATAGATAACCTCGTGCTGTGGGTTTTTATTTTCATTTATTTTTTCAACTAGCGCTTTGATACCGCTCTCGAAGTAGTAGTTAATTTTTTTGGACTCTTCTCCCCTATTATCTTGAAGGTGGAAAAATATTTTAGGAACGAGGTATGCGCGCTCGCGAATAACTTTCTTGATGAAATCAAAGTCGAATTCAATTGTTTGATTAAAGATACTAGCATCTGGAAAAAAAGTAGTGGTAGTTCCCTGGTTACGATCTAGAGCTACTTCTAATTTAGTTTCCTTAACGACCTCAACTGGCGTTTGAGGCTCGCCTCTTTTATATTCTTGTCGATAGATTTTGCTATCTCGAATGACTTCGACCCAAAGCCAATCAGAGAGTGCGTTCACAACCGATGAGCCAACACCGTGAAGACCTCCAGAGATCTTGTAGGCTGTTCCGCCAAATTTACCTCCAGCATGAAGCTTGGTCATGACCATCTCAAGTGCTGATTTGCCATAGCCAGGCATCATATCGACTGGAATTCCACGTCCATCGTCTGAAACAGTTGCAGAGCCATCTTTATTGAGGATAACCCAGACATTTTTTGCAAAGCCTGCTAAAGCCTCATCGACTGAGTTGTCGACAATTTCACGGAGGGATTCATGGAGTCCAGTGCTATCGGTAGATCCGATATACATACCCGGTCTCTTGCGGACGGGCTCAAGTCCTTCTAGGACCTGAATTTGTTGTGCGGAATAGTCTGAGGATTGGTCTTTAGGCATGAACGTTACTCAGTATATCAGTACTTTTCACGTATTTCAACTCATCAGAATGATGGTAATTTAAATAAAAAAATGCTTGGGAGCTGTATAGCTCCCAAGCTGTATGTGATAGATGTCGAGGTTAGTAGATCTCAACATCTATGAGTGTCATGGCGCACCAGTCTTCGACCGAGTCACGGTAGATAAAGAGCTGATCCTTTTCGAGCTTTACCTCCCTCAGTTGTCCGATACAATACTCCATAATTCTTACTATTGCTTCCTCTCTCGATTCAGCCGTAAAAATTTTCAGTCCAAGCTGGTCTGAATACCAGCCTTTGATATGCGGAGCGTAGCTAGGTTGTGGTCCTTTTGACGCCACGGTACAGGTCATTTGTCGGATCCCTTTCGCTCAGTGTGCCTTCTCTCAAGCTGAGAGAATGATTGAAGTATTTTAACAAAAATAAAGTCAGAATACAAACTATAGGTTATAAATTGAGGAAGAGGTGTTCGAAGATTAGTCGAGGGTTGGTATTAGTTGTGGTGAGAAGCGTATGTGTTTCCTGCACTATTTTAATATCACCTGAAATTACTAATGCATCTCCCCTACTATTCTTTATTGAATCCTGGAGATTTCGAGAGAGAATAAAGAGATATTTTTTAAGTTTTGTGATGCTCTCATCTTTATCTTTTGCAAAGTCTTGTGCCCTCTTGAGCTGCTCATTCACAGATCCTCCCTTGAAGGATGCCCACTCTGCTATAAGTTCCTGCTCGTCTTCAAAGACCGAAGGCGCCTCATGGGGCGATATATCTATCTCGCTACAGCGGGATCTGATAGTTGGAAGAAGTGCGCGCGAATTTTGGATGAGAAGGAAGATTAGTGTTTCACCAGGTGGCTCCTCAAGAACTTTTAGGAGAGCATTCTGTGCAGGAAGTGTTAAGAGCTCTGCCTGTGGGATGATACAGGACTTGACCGTTCCTTTATATGGTCTGAGATACAGTCTTTGTTGGAGTGCTTTTACCTCCTTTATACCAATTGATGTAGCCTTCTCTTCTTCTAAATCCCCTGAAAGGATAGAGATATCAAATTGATCCACACCACGCACTTGAGAAAGTTCGCGAGCTTTGGCTAGTCGAGTTTCCTGGTCTCCTCCATGGATGATGTAGCTTTGCATGATGACCTATTATACGAAATATTGAAGTGGATTTTCTTGACAGTTGTAGCGGCTATTCTCTACTATTAAAATTATGCCAGATTCTGCCCAAATCGCACCAACTCCTCCTGTTCAAGCGCCAATTCCACAGGCTGTAGACGTGCCTCCACCAGCTCCGACTCCCGAGAATACTGATCCTGCGAGCTTAAGCTTATTAGATATTCTTATCACTCAGAGATTGTTAACACAGCAGCAAGCTCAAGAAGTGATGGTGAAAAGTGCAGAGGCAGGTAAGCAGGTGGAGACGCTTCTCACCGAAATGAAACTTGTGCCAATTGAAAAAATATCCGAGGCTAAGGCCCAGCTTCTTGGAGTGCCATACATTTCTTTGGCAAGTACCTCATTTTCACCTCAAGCTATTAGCTTTTTGCCTCGAGCAGTGGTCGAGCGATTCTCACTCATCCCCTTTTTCTATGACGAGAAGTCTCAATCGATCTCAGTTGCGATGGCCAATCCTGTTGATCTTGATGCGATCGAATTTGTTAGACAAAAAACTGGACTTGCAGTGAAGACATTTGCAGCTGCAGCATCAGATGTGGAGGCAGCTATCGATCAGCAATATCGTCAAGAGCTAGTGGGCGAAGTTGGGGCAGCTATCAAGGAGACGGAAGAATTCTCAAAAAAGAGAGTTGTAGATAGTGCGCAGATCTCCCAGATTATCAAAGAGGCCCCTATTGCTAAGATTGTTTCAACCATACTTGAGTTCGCGGTGACAAGCCGTTCTTCAGATATTCATATCGAGCCACAAGATGATCGAGTTCGCGTGAGATATAGAGTTGACGGAATTCTCTATGACAAATTAAGTTTGCCAAAGAATGTGCAAGAAGCTCTCGTTTCTCGTATTAAGATTCTTTCAGATCTAAAAATAGATGAACATCGTTCTCCACAGGACGGAAGATTTAATTTTAAAGTAAATAATGAAGAGGTCGACCTTCGTATCTCTGTGCTCCCAACCGTTAATGGAGAGAAAATCGTGATGCGTCTTTTGCGTAAATCTGGGGGTATCCCTACCCTACCAGATCTCGGTCTTGCAGGAGTAGCACTTCGTCATCTTGAGACGTCTATCTTGCGTCCACACGGAATTATTTTAGTTACAGGGCCAACCGGAAGTGGAAAGACGACTACGCTTTACTCAGTACTTTCAAAATTAAATACACCGAAAGTAAATATCATGTCACTTGAAGATCCGGTCGAGTATCAGATTTCCGGAGTCAATCAGGTTCAGATAAACCCAGCAGTTGGACTTACATTTGCCTCAGGTCTACGCGCCTTCTTACGTCAAGATCCCAATATCATTCTCGTAGGAGAAATTAGAGATAAGGAGACTACAGATCTTGCACTTCAAGCTGCACTGACTGGACATTTAGTATTTTCGACTCTGCATACTCAGACTGCATCTGGCGCACTCCCTCGTCTTATTGATCTTGGAGCAGAGAATTTTCTTCTTGCTTCTACTATCACCGCAATCGTTGGTCAGCGTATAGTGAGAAAGATATGTGCGAGCTGTAAGGTGTCGTTTGCTCCAGCGCCAGAAGTTATTGAGAGCGTGAAGAAAGTCTTAGGTCCCCTGTTCCCTGCCAATCAACAATCATTATTCTATAAAGGTAATGGTTGTAATGAGTGTGCTGGTTCTGGGTATAAAGGACGAGTAGGTGTATATGAAGTTCTCCCAGTGACTGAGAAGATAGGCCAGCTTATTCTTCAGCACCCAGATAGTAGTACGATCGAGAAAGAAGCGATTGCAGAGGGAATGACGACTATGATGCAGGATGGCTATCTTAAAGTATTGAAAGGAGTCACGACGCTTGAGGAAGTCCTAAGAGTCGCGCAAGAATAGTATGACAATACAAGAATTGCTTCAACTAACTGTTAAAAATAATGCATCAGATCTTCATCTCTTGGTTGGCATTCCCCCATCTATAAGAATAGACGGATCACTTCGCTATCTCTCGACCTACCCAATTCTTACTGAAGATGATGTAGCTCAGCTTGTTTATAGTCTGATGACACCAGAGCAAAAGGAATTGTTATTGGCTAATAAAGAGTTGGACTTTTCGTTTGGGTTTGGGGGTGGCGCATATGGTGATCTTGGAAGATTTCGTATTAATGCGTATTTTCAGAGAGGCTATCTTGCTGCTGCGCTTCGCTTCCTACCACCAGTTATTAAGACAATAGAACAGCTTAGGCTCCCAAAGATTTGTCATGACTTTGCCAATTCTCGTCAAGGACTTGTCCTTGTTACCGGTCCAACTGGTCATGGTAAATCAACAACACTTGCTGCGATGATCAACGAGATTAATTTGAATAAAGCGATGCATATTTTAACTATTGAGGATCCAATTGAGTATGTTTATCCAAAAGGTACGAGCATCATGTCTCAGAGAGAGCTCGGGTCTGATACTCATTCTTGGGTGATGGCACTTAAGAGTGCACTTCGAGAAGATCCCGATGTTGTTTTGGTGGGAGAAATGCGAGACATTGAGACAATGCAGGCAGCGCTTACAATAGCTGAGACTGGACATCTTGTTTTTGCCACACTTCACACTAACTCCGCTTCGCAGAGTGTCGACCGTATCGTTGACTCATTTCCCGACCATCAGCGCTCACAAATCAGAACGCAAGTTGCCTCAACCTTGAAAGGGATTATTTCTCAGCGCTTAGTACCAGCAATTTCTGGTGGAAGACTTGCAGCCACAGAGATCCTTCTTGGTACGACTGCAGTTGCTAGTAACATCCGTGATGCTAAGACTCATCTGATTGACTCAACTATCCAGACCTCAAAAGATATTGGGATGATCACCCTAGAGGATTCGTTGGCTGGATATGTTAGAACTGGTGAAGTTAGCCTTGAGGTCGCTAAGGGATTTGCCAACCATCCAGATGAGTTGATGCGGGTGGTGGGATAAGCTATGAAACTTTTCTACCGCGCAGTCAATCAGCAGGGAAAAATCGTTAAAGGTCTTGTTGACTCCAAAGATGAGTCTGAAGCAGCTGGTTTTCTACGTAAACAAGAGCTTGTACCAATCAAGATTTCTGCTCAGGCTGGACCCTCCCTCATGACAATACTTAAGAGGAAGAATGCGAGTTCAGATCTTGTTTTCTTCACTCGCCAGCTTTCATCAATGCTTTCTTCAGGTTTGACGTTAATGCAGTCCCTCACAATTCTTAGAAATCAGATCCAAAATCCAGCTATGGCAGAAGTTGTTGCAGGGATCATTGCAAGTATTGAAGAAGGAAAGACTTTTTCCTTAGCGATCACAAAATATCCTAAAGTATTTACTTCAATTTACGCATCCCTAATTAAGGCTGCCGAGTCTGCGGGACTATTAGATAAAATTCTTTTAAGACTTGCAGATAATTTAGAGAAGGAACAAAAGCTGCATGGCATGATCAAGTCTGCTCTTATGTACCCAATTGTTGTACTCATCATGATGGTGGCAGTTCTTACAGTCATGATGATCTTTGTTATCCCCCAGCTCACAGGTCTTTATACAAGTATGAGTATTGAGTTGCCACTTGCTACAAAGATTGTCATTGGAATGTCTGATTTTATGATTAAATTTTGGCCGCTGATTGCTGGGATTGGAGTTGGTGGTTTTATCTTCTTTAATAGATGGAAGAAGACTGAGACAGGGAGAAGAATTATCGATGGTGCACTACTAAAAGTCCCAATTTTTGGCAAATTAATCCAACAATCAATTATGGTTGAGTTCTCTCGAACCTTTGGATTGCTTGCAGGGACAGGGTCGCTCATTGTTGAGTCTTTGAATGAGAGTGCAGAAGTCGTTGGCAATGTACATTATAGAATTGCAATTCTTGAAGTTGGTAAGAAAGTAGAAAAAGGAGTTACGATTGGAGATGCGATGTTATCAGATGAGCTTTTCCCTCCAATCATTGTTGAGATGGTAAAAATCGGTGAGCAGACAGGTAAGTTAGATGAAGCGCTTATTCGCGTTTCAGAATACTATGAAAGAGAAGTTGAGCAGACGATTAAAGCACTAACAACTGCAATGGAGCCGCTCATCCTTATTGTCCTTGCTGTCGGCGTTGGATTCCTAGTAATTTCAATCATTACGCCGATCTATAATTTGATCTCCCAGATTCAATAATGCCTTATTTTGCCCTATTGACAAGGTCTTAAGTTCCTGACAATAATGATTACAGAGTTAAAAAAATAACTCCAAAAAACATGACTGCCCAAAACATTTTTTCATCCGCAAAAGCAAAAGGCTTTACACTTATCGAGTTGCTCGTAGTTATCGGTATCCTCGGTATTCTTGCAACTGCACTCATCGCTACTATCGATCCTTTCGAACAGCTCAGAAAAGCAAACGATTCAAATGTTAAAAACGTTATGGTCGAGTTCTTAAATGCAAATCTTCGATATTACACAACTCACAGTGGTATGCCTTGGAATACCGCTACTGATGGTGGCTATGTTGGTTGCGGAGCTCCAGTTGCAAATCAAGGTTCAATTGTAAGTGCAACACTTAATACTGGTGGAGGGGCAACTTGTGTTAACTCTCTCATCGCTGATGGTGAGCTTAAGACTTCATTTACAAATGCATCTGCAATCCTTGGTAAAGTATTGATTAATGGTACTGGTAACACTGCTACCGCTTGCTATATGCCTGAATCAAAGTCTGGCCAGAGAGATCCTCAAACAAAGTTCAATGCAACTGGCGGAAGCGGAACAGCTTGCAAATCTACAAACGGTGCTAGTGACTGTTACTACTGCTCAGAACAATAAAAGATGATTAGCTCCAAAAGAACGATGAAAATCGTTCTTTTTTTTGTTTTATCCTGCCTCTATATTTTTAATCTTTCACGAAGTGTATATGGTGGTGATGTTGGCGACCTCGTCACAGCTGCTGCGGTCTGGGGAGTTGCACACCCTCCAGGATACCCGCTCTTTACAGTTCTAGGTGGTATACTCATTAATGTCTTAGCCCACTTTGGACAGTCTCCAGCTTTTGCAGTTGGCATCATATCTGCTCTCTCTGCTAGCGCAGGTGTTGTGCTCTTTTATACTATTAGCCTTAAACTAATAAAGTCACGACTTGCGTCACTAATCGGAGCGCTGACGCTCGCTTTTTCATATCTCTATTGGTTTTATGCTGAGATAGCTGAGGTATTTGCTCTTAATAATTTATTTGTACTCTTGTTAATTTTACTTGCCATAACCTACAGGCAGACCCAAAAAATTAGAGACATCCTCCTTCTGGCATTCTTTACAGGTCTTTCACTCACTAATCACCACACGATTATACTTCTCTTCCCCACCCTACTTCTCTTGATTGGTGCCCCACTTATCAATGATATTAAGGCAAAGAGACTTTTAATTATTCAGTTAATCGTTGCTGGGTTGTTGGGTTTTTCAATCTATGTATATGTGATTTTTGCTTCACTTGCTAACCCTGTTATTGACTGGGCAAATATTGATTCAGTCAGATCCTTTATTGATCTTGTCTTACGAACGAAGTACGGAACATTTCAGCTTGGGCAATTTGCTGTTGAAAGCGCAATGTCAAAACTGATAATTACAAAGACCTACTTCCAGATACTTTTAACTCAGGTAACTATCCCAGTTGTCCTTCTCGCAGCAGTTGGAGCTGCCTCACTTTTTAGAAAAGATAAACTCTTGGCAATTTCTCTTGCAATTGGATTTGTACTCTCCGGTCCTTTCTTTGTCAGTTATGCAGGATTTCCACTTAATAATGTCTTCTTTTTTGGAGTCTATGAGAGATTTTTATCAATGTCATCAATCTTAGTCATACTCTTCTTCCCATTAGGTATAGTAGCATTTTCCTCCTTTATGATGAAATTCTTTTCAAGAAAAGAATTTGGTGTATTGTTCATTGGGATATTTCTCCTTATACCCCTTCAGCTATTTATATTTAATTTTCCTAAGACCAACTTGTCTCAAGCATTTGAAGGTGATGACTTAGGCAGAAATTATCTGGAGGAACTCCCGCAAAAGAGCATGGTCTTCTTGTCTGGAGATACGAATTTATTTAATACATGGTATGTGAGATATGCATTAAAAGTACGTCCAGATATTCTCCTATTAAATGGGGGTAACCTAACTCAGGCAAACTCTGTTTTTGAAAAGAATATGAAGATTCAGAAGAAAGTAACTCCCCAAGAATCCTTTAAGAAATTTATAAGTAACATTAAGAAAAAAGATCTTCAGAACCCCGTATTCTCAGATACTAAGTTTGATGTCTCAGATAAATCATTTTCATGGATTCCATACGGCCTACTTTTTGAACTTCGATCGCCAAGCG
>JAGOPV010000015.1 GCA_017991775.1 Candidatus Levyibacteriota bacterium
GAAGTTGATACTGGTAAGCCTCTTATGCCAGCTGAGCCAGGTGCTCCTTTCGGACGAGATAACCTTGGCAGACCATATTCAGAAGAGCAGTTAAGAGCAGAGACGCCCTCAGGCGGCACAATAGAAGGCATGCCTCCCCCAGCAGGATCTTTTGCTGAAAGAAGGGCCCTTGGACTTACTGACATTAATACCCTTGCTCCAAAAGAATCCGCTCAGCCAGCGCCTCAGACTGTTATTGAGTCAGCACCTCAGACACAAGCAGGCACCGAAACACCTCCTCCTGCGACAGTAGTTCCCGATCTTAAACCCGATGTGTCTCCTGCAAATTTACAAAATATTGCGGATACATTTAATAACCTACCTGATGGCTCGAACATTCCAACTCCCCCAGCTGAATCATCTACAACTTCCGATGCAACTGCAGAACCCGCTCCGAAAAACACAACTCCAATGGTCGATAATATCGACAGTGGAGTCTTTAGCCCCCTACCAACGGAGGAAGATCGCGCAACTGCACAGGAGAGGGCTAGACAAATGGTAGATCCAAATCTTCCACCTATTACTGAAGTAAGTACCCCTGAGCCAAAGCCTGTTGCGAATGATCTCTCCGCAGCTGCTATCGGCGCAACTGCAGACAGAGCAAAACTTGGTGAGAATTATATAGATCCAGCTACAGGGACGAATGCTACACCAGAAATTGCTGCTGCCAATCTTAAGGCTGCACAAAATGAATATGATCTCAATGTTGTACGATTGAGAAATCTTACAGGCACTACTCCAGATGACCTCATCGCTAGAAAAGATCTCAATCCCGACACACAAAAACCATTTGCAACCAAAGATGAGGCGCAGTCATATCTAGCTTCAGAAACGGCACGACTTACAGAGGCTACCAAGCCAGAAAACAAACCCTCCATGGAGGCTCCCAAAACCAGGGAGACTATTGATGCCGAAAATGAAACAGAACTTGAAAAACTAGATGGTGCTTGGAGAGAAATGGCTGGGGCGGGTAAAAATCCAGCTGAGGGCATGATCGCATACATGAAGAAAGAGGCTGAAATAAACGAGAAACCACTTGAAGAAAAGGATCTCATGGAGCTTAGGAGGTTCATGAAGGAAGTCTACAAAGATGGTATAAATCTTACACCGGAAGGAAAGAATTCTCAAAAGATTAGAGAGGAATTCGTTAAGCTTGGAAGGATTGAAGCTCAGATACTCGCACTTAAACAGATTGTTGAGGATATGAAGTCTAAGGAGGGCACAGTCAAAGCTGAAGTTAACAGACTAGAAAACAGCTATCTTGATGAAAAAGACCCAGCAGAAAGAATGCGAAAGTTAAATGCATGGAGGACTCAGGCACTTAGACTTGAAGGGTATCAAATCGCCATCAATGACCAAGCTGCACGCGGAAGACAGGCCCATATTGACAGACTTCAGGCCGCAGGACAAATTCACCGCAAGTTAGGAACGAAGAGTCTTGCTGCAAATATTATATTTGGTGCCAGAACTGCTGCCTACCAGGTCTCAGATGCATTCCAAGATATAACAATCGACCATGTTCGTAATAATTTCGGCTTCGCATAATTCCTCCACCAGCTTCTATCCATGATATAATTCCCTTCACTGGAGGGATCGCATAGTGGTCTAGTGCGCACGCTTGGAAAGCGTGTGTTGCCGCAAGGTGACCGGGGGTTCGAATCCCCCTCCCTCCGCCTACGTCCGCCGAAGCAAATGCTTCTCTGGACTACGGCGGACAAAGTCCGCTATAAATAAAGCATTGCGAAGGAGGAATGAATCCCAATGCATTATGTTTATATTCTTTTATGCTCTGACGGCAAACCCTATACTGGCTGCACTAATAACTTAAAAGATAGACTTAACCGACACGGCAAAGGACAGGTATCAACAACTGCCAGCCGCCTTCCCGTAAAGCTAGTCACCTACTTTGCTTTCTCAAACGAATACACCGCATTCAATTTTGAGAAGTACCTCAAGTCAGGATCTGGTAGAGCATTCATAAAGAAACATAGCCTTCTTAACACCCCTTGACAACAATTAGCAGTCGTGATATAAGAGTGCTAATACCACAAAAAAGGAGGTGAGAAGAAAAATGGCTATTATACGATGGAACCCCTGGAATATTCAGTCACTTATGGATGATGACTGGGAGCTCCCTACTATCCCCGGACTTTCTCGTTTTGCAAGTCAAGGTCTCAACCTATATGAGACAGAGGAAGCAATTGTTGCACAAGCAGCTCTCCCTGGCATCCCTGAGGAGAATATTGATATCTCAATTGATGAGGGCATTGTTCGCATTACTGCAACAACTGAAGACAGTAAAGAAGAGCAGGATAAGAGAAGATACTTTATGACATCTATGTCTTCGTCTTATAACTACTCGTTCCGTCTTCCACAAGGCGTGATCAGTGATGAGGAGCCTCAGGCAGAGGTCAAAAATGGAGTGCTCGTACTCACTTTCAAAAAGATTGAGAAAGCACCACCAAAAAAGATAAAAGTAGGCGCAAAGACTACAGAATAATCTTTTACAAGAAAAGGCCCCTCTTGCGAGGGGCCTTTTTACTTTTTAGCGGACTTGTCCGCCGAAGTCCTCTTATTAAGAGAACGTAGGCGGGACGTAAGAAATTTTATCAAATTTCAACGTCCCAGCAACGTTTCCCGCTTAGCGGGATTATGTTGCGGAGGAGACAGGATTTGAACCTGCGTGAGTCTTGCGACTCAGGGATTTAGCAAACCCCCGCGATTGACCGTACTACGCGACTCCTCCGGATAACTAATAACCTAAAACCCAATACTTAATACTTTTCTCTATAATTTCTTTTGCTTCTTTCCAGACTTTTCGATCACCCGGGTACGAGAGTCTCTTTTCTACATCTTCTTCTCTTAGCCACTCGACGTTCTCCATCTCATGATCATGAACAGTGATGTCTCCACCTAGATGCCTCATCAGAAAATACGAGACTTTTTTCTTTCTCTTCTCACCTTCAAAGACGTACCAATACTGAAAAGGTGTAAGTTTTTGGAGTATCTTTGCATCTATCCCAGTCTCTTCTTTTACCTCTCTTACTGCAGTACTTTCCTGGGATTCTTTCTCAATAACATCCCCTATTCTACCCTTTGGGAATCCCCAACTATGGTTAAGAGAGTGCTGACAAAGCAACACAGATATGCCTATATTCTCTGACTTAAAGACAATACCGCCTGCTGAAAATTCAAATTTCATAAAAGATATTATAAGGCGGGACGTAAGAAATTTTATCAAATTTCAACGTCCCAGCAACGTTTCCCGCTTAGCGGGATTACGTTGCGGAAGAGGCGAGATTCGAACTCGCGATGACTTTGCAGCCATGCCGCTTTTCGAAAGCGGTGCCGTCGACCACTTGGCTACTCTTCCCTGATCATGACCGCTTTCGTATTGTGTGCCTGGCGAGACTCGAACTTGCAACCTTTGGATCCGCAATCCAATGCTCTATCCATTAAGCTACAGGCACATAAAATTCCCTAAGAGTGTGTGTATTTTAACGAATCTGAGGCAATGAAGCAAATAAGATGACCTATAATTTCTTTGAGTGTGAAAATGTTTTTTCAAGTGGGAAATTTTTTGCCAACCAATCTCCAGATTTCTCTGTAAATGTAGGCTTTACATATTCTCTATATGGTAGATAATCCAAGAGTACATCTCGAACATGATCTCTATGCATCTCTCCAAGAACAATCGTTAGCTCACCTGGAAAGAATGACTTAGTGCTAATGATAATCACATCCTCACCATTCTGTCTTTTCATGTAAAAATCATAAAGCTCTTGCCACAAAAAGAAATGGTCCTCTATCATAATTCCCTCGGTGGTGATCTTATACTGGAACATGTGAGGGGGTACTGAATTGAGCGCATATGCCAAGAATGCAAGCGCAAATACCAACGCCATTAAGACATACTGGGAGAATAAAAAAAGTATGACTTGAAAAAGTAAAGTTATAACAAGGATGTTAAGAAAATACTCTCTCCCTTTCTTCTGAAACGGCCTACCCGAAGCACTCCATGATAATAGAGTTCTCAGCGAATATCCGCCAAGATCAGAGTCATACTCGTCTACAGCTTGATCGTCACCCGTATGCGCAGGGATTTCCTCTAGAGGTTTTGGAAGATAGGCAGCATCTGTATCCATGTCTCTATCGTATAAGAGTGTTCTGAACCAGTCAAGTAAAGCCACCTCTGTTGTTCTGAGTGAGCGTATTTGATATACTTTAGCCCTTGGAGAGGTCGCATAGTGGTCTAGTGCGGATGTCTTGAAAACATCTGAGGGTTCACGCCTTCCGCGAGTTCGAATCTCGCTCTCTCCGCCTCCGTCCTCCGATTCTAAAGCTTCTTTGGACTACGGCGGACAAGTCCGCTTATAGGTGACATTTTTTTCTCTCCACAGCTTGACAGAGATCTCCAGATCCCCCAAACTAAGAGTAGGCCCTGAGGCTACCATTATGGTCCTGTCCACTCTTTCAAAAAAACTCGGTTTTATCCTTTCTTCCCTTGTCATTCTTGGACTCTTTTTCACGACTATCTCCTCTCCTCAAAAAGTCCATGCACAATCACAAAGTCTCTATAGCTCTGAGGTGACTCAAAATGACTATACCCGCGTTCAGGCAACTGTCCTGGGTCTCATGGGCACCATTATCTGCCAGATATCTGGTATTGATGTGATTGATCCTGCCCACGGCTGCCTTGGCATTGATCCTAGCACTGGCAAACTCGGATATGCACCACCTTCTGAAAATTCAAATCAAATTGGTGGCCTCCTTGGAATGACATCAAATATGATCGGAACTGTATATTCACCTCCCGCCTCCACCTCGCAGACTGTTCGCTATCTCTCTCAAAATTTTGGATTTGAAAAAAGAGCATATGCACAGACAGAAAATCAGGGTGGCTTTGGCTATCTTGCATCAGTCCAAAATATCTGGCTAAAAGTTCGCAATATCTCATATCTAGCTCTCGTCATTGTATTTATGTTGATTGGTTTTATGATCATGCTAAGAGTGAAGATTGATCCTCGCACAGTCATGTCTATTCAAAATCAAATTCCAAAAATGATTATTGGCATCGTACTTATAACATTCTCGTACTCTATTGTTGGAGCGCTGGTAGATCTCATGTGGGTCACAACATATTTTGGCATCAATGTCCTTACTGACTCTGGCAAAACGAGACAGGTCGCAACGGAGAGTCTTAATGATAATCCGATCGAATATGCTAGCCATATTCTCAGCGTAAATGGTGGCCCAGATGATGATGCGAGCAGCAAGCTTGATCTGAAAGTTAAGAATATTACAGGATCTGATATAAGCGTAGGCGGAATAAGTGGTGTCTCAATATCAGTAGGCAAAACAATCGGAGATGTCATATCTCGATCTGCAGGTGAGTTACTTTTCCTAGGCGCAGATGATGAGCCCAGCTGTCATTGGTATAATTTTGCAAATAAAATTGGCTCGTGTATTGAAAAAGGCTTTATGTCTTTTCTCAAATACCTTATAGCAGTCCTAGCATTCCTTATCGTTGGACTTGCCATACTTATCGCCCTCTTTAGAACTTGGCTCTCACTCCTTCGTGCATTTATCTATGTCGTGATCTATACCATCCTAGCGCCATTGATGATCGTCGCAGGACTGGTACCAGGTAGTTCATTTGGCTTCTCACGCTGGTTTAGAGCGGTCCTCGCCCACTTACTACTCTTCCCAGTCACCGCGATGGTGCTCGTCCTTGCGAGGATCTTTGCTGAAAATAGTGCACTGAATAATCCCAATCAAACATTTGTCCCACCTTTTATCGTTAACCCAAATGCCCTTGATAATATGGGCTCTTTGATCGCATTTGGCATCATCATGGTCGTACCAGAGCTTCTCACTTTTGTCAGAGACGCAGTTAAGGCAAAGCCAGGACCAATTGGTGGCATCATCGGCAAGGGCTTTGGTGCAGGCATGCCAGCTATCGCACCTGTCAAGAGCATTTGGAAGAGTATGAATGTAGCAGATCATCATAAGGGAGAATTTGGCTCCCTTGGACTTATTAGGAGTAACGCAACTGCAAAGATTAGTCAGCGGTTCAAGATGATGACAAGCCAGCAAAGAGGTGAGGAGTATAGAAAAGCTCGGGAAAATGAAATAAGAATTGCAAGAGAAAGAGCTATCAAAAATTCAGGAAATAACAATAGTGGCGGTACAACGACTAGCTGATCTTTAAAGCATTCTTCATTGTCCCCTGAAGTGCTTCCAGAAGTCCATTCCCAAGTCCTTTAAAGAAGTCCTCAATCGCCTGATTTCGAATTAGTGTACCGCTCTCAACCCCGGCTGCCTCACGGAGCCACTGCATCTGGTCATGTGTAAATGCACGCTTATCATTTTTCTTAACACTTCTAAAGTCCGTGTCGTCCCCGTCAAATCCACCTTGTATGCTCTCAATAGCCTCAAGCATCATCAGATAGTACTTCGGCTTAAAACGTGGGTCTGTACTGAACCAGTCGCGATGAACATGAATATCTGTAGCCATCCTCGCAAGTGCTAACTGCTTCCAAAGCACCTTTTTATTCTGCTGAATTTCTTGCGGATCAATTTCGCCTTTATAAACCTTCTTTATAATTTTCTCATACTTCCCATCCTCATTCTTTCTCATCTTAAACGTTCCATCATCATTCATGTGATAATCTTTTTTCCAAAATGCCTCAATATCCAACACTTGTCTACCAAAAAGTGTCTCTGCAATTGGAGCATCCACCCACTTCTTTTTAGAGCGATCATAATATCGAACACTTCGACTGAAATCGAGCTGACTATATGTGCTGTAGCCATAACGCATCTGCTTGAGGAAATGATCTTTAAATTCTTTCTCAAAGTTGCCTCTATTGAGTCTGATATTGCCCCATGCATCTTCATCAGTGAACTTACTCCAATCCAATTCATTGCTTTCGGTAATATCATGAAACATCTCAAATGCTCTATTCATATGATTCTGAGCCCAGTCTCTCTGTGAGTCATTTGTTGGTCGAAGCTTTCGCGCATACTCGATGACTTTCTTTCGACGCTCTTCCTCAGCCCTTTCACGCTCATTCTTTTTCTCCTCCTCAGTCGCACCTGGGCCAAGATCTCTAATTTTCAGTTCGCCCTGTTGATGCATCTTCTCCATAAGCTGCATGAGTGAATAATAATGAGTGTTGCCAAGATCGTCCTTAAAGACATCCCCGTTCTCATCTTCAAGAAGCGTCTCTGAGCGAGCTGCATTGAGATAGTCGACAAGTGTCGATTTGATCATAAAGATAGTGTAGGGATTACCGAGCATACCAGCCCTATCTTCACCCGCCATTTTATGACGATACTCTTCTAGTTTTCCCGGCTTAGCACACGCATCATTTGCATTCGCTTTAAGATCATTGCGCCATCCAGCACCCATTGGGCGTGCCATAAATGAAGCCATGAGTTGAGCATACGCGCCACTTCCGTCGCTCTCCAACTTACCATCTCCATCTCGATGGCCTAGATCATATCTCTCCTCAATCGCTCTTTTAACGAGGTTGTTAACAATAACTGAAATATCACTCTTCTTAATTGGGAGATTAAAAATGTTGATGAAGTCAATGATCTTCCCCTCCATCTTCTTGTCATCAATCTTCTCATCTGAAAAAAGAAAGGCTGCAGAGTTATTCGCTTCACTCTCGACGGACTCTAGAAAACGAATAACTTGATCGTTCGAAATATCTTTTCCCGTCCCAAATCCTTTTTCAATCGCCACTTTTCGTATTTCACTTCTAAGACTATCAGGATTAAGTAACAAGCTAGCTTTATCGCCTAAAAGGGATTTCAATTTCTCTGGATCTGAAATATTAAAATAGGTTAGGAAAGCAGTATTAATCGCATTTCCCAGATTGGTGTCTATATCCTTCTTCTCAGGTCTTGCAATTCCGGCCTTTCGCTGCTCGAGGGTTGAGGCATTTGAGTCAAATCTATGTGACATGGTAAGCACATTTGCAAGAACGCTCATATTGTCAAAGCCTGGCTTACTACGTGAATTGTTATAGAACTGCTTTGCGATGACGTCATTAAGCTTACTATCGTTGCCCATCATCGCCTTATACTCAATGTCATCAGTTCGATAGGTTGTGAACTGCCAGAGCGTGAGACGTACAAAATCTGCAAGGTCTCTATACTGATTGCCATGTTTATCTTTAAAATACTTGTCTTGATTGTCGAGCATGTTCTGAACTGAGATGTCCTTATACTCACGCTCTAGCTTTACAGTCGTAAACATATTCATAACATCATCGGGTGCCTCTCCGTGAAAATAGACAGCTCTATCTTGAATCCAGTGCATAAAATTCTCTTGATTTACAACCTCTATGACTTCTCCTTCAGCATCCCTCATCGGATTATCAAACTCATCCTTTACAACCTTAATGAGAGAAAAAGCCCCGTCCCTTCCCCATTTTGGATCAGAGTAATCCATGATCTCCTCAAGAAGTTGATTCATGTCGGCGATCTTTACCTCCTGCTTCTCGTTTGATCTTCTCTTCTCAATCTGAGCCTGATCCTCAGGATTAGTACCTTCTCTTCTATGATTCACATTCGGATCATTTTCATCTCTCGGAATCATATCTACTCCCTTCCTCGCCTCTTCTTCCATTCGCTCCCTGTCTATTTGCGAAATCTGCGGATGTGCCTCCAAATACTTTTTAAGCTTTTTAAGAACTGCAGATACTGGAGTCGCATCAACTCCCCTATTTGCCTCTTCCCACATATGCTCTCTTTCAACAGGCGAGGTCTCCGGATTGTAGGCTAAATAATTCTCGAGAATATGACGAGCTTCTGACGCGGGAATAAACCCCCTTTCTACCAAATCTTTGTCCAAAGGGCCCTCGGAGAGATCAATAGGCTTTATAACCTCTTTCTTCGCATCTGGATCATATTCAAATCCAGGGGCATTAAGTCCTCCTCGAGCCATATTAATATAAGATTGAAACCTATCTCGTGTTGGCTTAGTTCCATCTGGATTTTCTAATCGCCAAAGCGCAAGAGCAGCCTCATAGATCTCATCGTGACTCCTAGAATCACCACCGGGCTCACCTTCTTGAGGAATATATGTCAATTCAGGATTTTCAAGAGGACTCTGTAACGGTCGAACACCCGTATGATCTGAGAAGCCAGAAAATTCTGGGGTTTCGCCATAAGGCAATCCGGTTCTGTGATTTATAATTGGTGAAGGTACTCGATTAAATTCATTATTTCTCGTATCAGACATAGGTAATTCTCCATTATTAGCATAGGGGTTCAGGCTGTTGGGTGTCAAACCTGCACCACCCTCCCTATGAGCCTGAGACATTGGCATGAATCCTTCTTTCATGTCCGCAGTCTACAGCCATTACTTAAAAGCTACTTGATACCTAGATTACAAAAACCTAACAAGTCTGGTAGGAGGGTTTGGTTGTAGCAGCTAGTATGGCAAGCAGACTTAGGTGTAGGAGCAAAAACCTGCTACTATATAGATGAGCTATATGAGTGAGCCAATTAAAAGTTTCCGAGATCTAACAGTTTATCAAAACAGCTACAAAGCGTCTGTAGATCTCGCAATTAATCTTCTTCACAAACTACCCCCAAATGAGAAATATGATCTGGTCGACCAACTAAGCAGATCTTCAAAGGCTATTCCAAGACTAATCGCCGAGGGATACGCAAAAAAACATCAAAAGGCTGGTTTTCAAAAATACCTTGATGACGCTATGGCAGAATGCAATGAAACTATCGTTGGACTAGAGCACATAAAAGACATTTATCGAATTGACATTGAGCTCTGCAATGAGTTTATAAATATCTATGATATAACTGTTCGGCAACTTTTCAGACTTTCTGAAGCATGGGATACTTTTAAGAATAATCGAAGAAAGGCCTAAGTCTACACCAATTCACTATACTAGCCGCTAAGCCCAAAACCATACCTATTTATACGAGTTTTATCCCTCTCCCCTTAATCGTGAGGATGTGGGAAGGATTATTGGGGTCTTTTTCTATTTTTCGTCTCAGTCTAAAAACAAGTTGGTCAACTGCTTGCTCAGTCACCCCTTGCACTGACTGATTCTGCGCCCAGACATGCTGGATGATATCCTCTCTCCCAACTATTTCTTCTCTATGCTTTAAAAGATATGATAGTAATCTATATTCCGCCTTCGTAAGATCATCAGATAACACCTTCTCGCCCAATCTTATTGTGTTTGAATCAACATCTAGTGATATGTCTTCACTTCTCTTTGGAGCTTGATCTGCCCATGACTTTAAAAGTGGGATTTTGATGTCATCCACAGCCATCATGCCAATCTTTTCGAGATATACCCCAGCTTCAGTCCTTTTCCCGAGTAGCAGCGCCTCCTGCTCTGATGGAGTCAGCTCATTCCAAATATCACTCAGAGCGCTCACTATCTTACCCTGAAGAATGAGGCTGCCTAATTCTATGTCATTTCCCTCTAGATATGCTTCGCATATAAGTTTCGTCAGCCTTAAATGTCCACCAGTCAGCCCTAGGATCTTAGACTGAACATCACTTGGTATACTTTTTTGGGTGATTTTCTCCAGGTACGCCAAGCGGAAATTGATAGTCGCATCATCATAAAGAGACAGATAAATAGAGTTACTACTAACTGAGTCGCTAAAATCATGCAAGATATCTTGGTCTACTGACTCCTCTAGTGATCGTGACAAAGAGAAGATGACCGAGAATCGATACTTCGCCCTATCTCGAAGTGCTGCTAGCACAGTGAAGAACTCTTTTGAAACATTTGGCAGATATGAATCGAACTTATTGCAAAGCAATATTACTGTTAATTTCTCCTCAACTGCCAAATACTCAATCACACTCTTAAGACCCTGACTCATTACAGACTCATCTTGATAAGACAGCGCTTTCCTCAAAATGGCATCAACTTTGTCATGTCGGCCTGACATCCCTCGCTCCTGCAGAGAGCTCGCTAGGGTAATCATCATATATTTCCAAACCTCTACCAGACTCTTATCACGGACTTCTGCAAAGTTAAGCATACAAAAATGAACGTCTTTATGATGAACGGGAAAATGCTTCAGATGAATAGCGTGATTATAGGCAAGAAGACCAAGGAGGCTCGATCTCCCAACGCCAGGCAGCCCTATCAGCTGAACTGATCCACCTTCCTTTATATAAGTGACGATCTCACCGATCTCTCTTTCGCTAGCGTCTTCAGGATATAAAGACTCGAAATGCTTTGGATCCATATGTATATATTGTACCCTTTGCCATCATTCTTTCAAAGTTTTGATGGATCGAGTGCTACTGTTTCTTTGCACTCATTTAAATTGATGCTATGCTAATTATATGAAATGGCTCAATTGGTTGTATCTGTTTTTACTCCTCGCATTCATTTCTTTCCCACCTAAAATATTTGCTGGAAGCATTGATGATGCAGTTCTTTGCAAAGATGCATTTATGAAAAGTAATGTCGTACCTGATAGCAACAAGGTTGCTTGTGTAGGAGGCCAAATTCTTGACAATAATGGAAACGTCATCCCTGCTTCTTTACTACCCCGTGCAATTCTTCATTTAAAAATGTATGCTCAGGGGGCAGACGGTGGAGAGATTGAGAAGGGAAATTTAGACATCCAGCTTAATACTGTCCCCGGCAATAACAATAACGAAACTTTCTATGAGTATTGTTCTGTCAGCATAAAAAAGGAAAGTGATATAAAGAAATTTGAACAATTCTATCCACGCGTAGCAGGTATTTCATTTAAAGCAGCTGGGTATGAAGAATCTCAGACCTATCCATTAATGCCAGATAACCCCTGTATGACAACTGGTGGAAGCCAAATAGGCAATTCACCTAATCTTCAACCTATCAGTACCACCGGACCAATCGGCTGCTTTAGAAATGACAAAGTTGCAGTTGGGTGCAAAGCAACAAGCGCATCCAGTGATAGCCCATCTAGCACACATGCTGATCAATCAAGCTGCGAGGATGCCTGTAAGACTTGGTTCTATAATCCAACAGATAAACAATGTAGCAGTGAGATCAACGCGGAGTCTCCGCCCACAGGCTATGTAGGTCCTTTCACAACTGAAGATGAGTGCTTTAACGGAGCAATTAATGGTACGGTAGAGCCAACAAAACCCCCTAAAGACCTCCCACCATGCAAAACCAAGATCTCTGACAAGGGCTGCACCAGTGTCTATAGCGCATTTGGCACACTCAGCACCAATCCGCAAGGCTTTCTAACAGCTCTCTTTAGCATACTCTTAAGCTTGTCAGGGGGTATCGCCCTACTCTTTATCATAAGATCTGGATATCAGCTCATGACTTCCCAAGGAGACCCCGAAAAGGTAAAGGATGCAAGAGAACGTATCACCTCTGCTATCGTCGGACTACTTTTTATCGTCTTTTCACTTGTTATTCTAGAAGTAATTGGTGTTGATATCTTAGCAATACCGGGATTAAGTAGATAATATGAAATTATTAAGCCTAAGCATCGATAGCCCAAGTACAAATGAGATTATCAATATTCAGCCCCCTGTCGGTATTCCTCTAGGAGGACTTAAAAATGGATTTTTCAACATGGTACTTGGTAATGGGGTTGTACTTGTGCTTACCGGCGCATCCATTTTCGCCCTCATGTTCATTCTCTGGGGAGCAATTGGGTGGATCTTGTCTGGAGGAGACAAAACCAAAATCCAAGCTGCGCGCAATCGTATCATGTATGCGATTATTGGATTGATCATTTGTCTCCTCGCATTTACTATCGTTACTTTTATTGGAACAATTTTTAAAACAAGACTACTTTAATCGATCGTATTTTTTTCAATTATTAGTCCTTGACAAGGTATAAAGGAACTACCTAACATAGATATAGAAATATGAAATCAATCAGCTCAGTCATCACAAATCTCCTTTTAGCAGTATTCGTTTTTGCTGCTGTTGTAGTTCCTACCAAAACACTTGCTGCTGGAGCTTTGATCGATTGCAGTGGCGGTAGTGCTGGCTTCAATGATCTTTGTGATATCACGGGTGGATCAGAGGGTGTTATCATTAGAAATGCAATCATTGCAATCTTAGTTGTTTCTGCTGTAGTTGCTCTCATCTTCCTGATCTGGGGTGGATTTAAGTGGATCACATCTGGTGGAGATAAGGCTAAAGTTGAGGCAGCTAGAAATACGATCATAGCTGCTATCGTTGGACTAATCGTTGCTTTCCTAGCCTACTTCATACTTTCTATAGTCCTTGGTATATTCAATATCAATCTTGGAGATCTCAAAATTCCGACCATCATCCCTTAACCTATCATGAAAAAGATCCTCCAAATCTTTTCAGTGTTAACACTGTTCCTTTCACTTTCACTCCCTTTTGCTCCTCTTTCTCTTGCTGCAGTTAATTTAGATCCTTGCCAAGGAGCCGGCGCACTTTCAGTTAACGACCCCCTCTACAAACCATGCCTTCTTAATGGTGCTGATGGTGGCGGAGGTGCCCTAAGAAATATCATTCTCGCGATCCTCGTCATCTCAGCTGTCGTAGCTCTGATCTTTCTGATCTGGGGTGGATTTAAGTGGATCACATCTGGTGGAGATAAAGCTAAGGTGGATACTGCGCGTAATACCATTATCGCTGCTATAGTTGGACTTATCGTCACATTCCTAGCCTACTTCATACTTTCTATAGTCCTTGGTATATTCAATATCAATCTTGGAGATCTCAAAATACCAAAAATTATTGGCGGCAGAGATTATACTGCAGAAAGAACCGCTTGCACTAATAATGGCGGCAGTTGGAACACCAATACTAATGCCTGTGTATCTAGGCGCTAGATACTACAGTCGCAACCCCCTGCGTTGTCTACACCTCTTCATTTTGCTACCATGGATATATGTTGAAAAGACTTAGCCTCATTATTACCTCATTCTATTTTTCTCTAGTATTCTTGTCAGATAAGGTCTCTGCCCAAACACTATCACCTACTAGATCCATAAAGATTGGGCCATGTGGCACAGATGATACTCACTTTGAGAGACTTTGCTCAAGCTCGACTGCAAGCCATGCTGATAATATCCTTCGAAATATCGTCATATCTGCTATCACATTCGCAGCACTCCTTGCTCTCATCTTCCTGATCTGGGGTGGATTTAAGTGGATCACATCTGGTGGAGATAAGGCTAAAGTTGAGGCAGCTAGAAATACGATCATAGCTGCTATCGTTGGACTTATCCTAGCACTCCTTTCTTATGTAATTCTCTCAACTGTTCTGAGAATTTTTGGAGTTGACCTTCTTCAATTGACACTGCCAACACTGCAATAATACTAGCCACATTCCGTTCCCTGCTTTACCCCCTCTCCTATTTTTGCTAGGCTAGGTATATGGATTGGAATGCATGTTCAAAAGCGGTAATGAACTCCTCAAATACTGAGGTTGGACGGATACCTACGCTAGACTGTATACCAGCACTTTTTTCAGAAGCTGTCTATTGGGCATTCCTGGTTGCAGGCTCAGTTGCGGTTGTGATGATTATCTGGGCTGGCATCAAATACATTCGTTCAGGTGGAGACCAGAAGCAGGTTCAATCAGCTCGTCAGACACTCACATTTGGCATCATTGGACTAATCGTCGTTCTCTCATCAGTATTTATTATCAACCTCGTATCATTTGTCACAGGCGCTAAATGTATTACAAGGTTTGGCTTTAAAACATGCCCAGCAAAAAACGTGGAATTACCATGGAGATATGTGGGACCACTACCTCAGTAAATAAAGGTGTTTGAAGTCTACTTAATGATGGCCTTTTTTACCATCGCCACCCAATCCAAATAATTTCTTTGCCCCAAATCCTGCCGCTATCGTTCCGCCAACTACCTTCGTTGCATCAGTCAGGGTTGCATCACTGACCACATCCGCTGCACCACTCGCTACCCTATTCACAGCGCCTCCGATACTAGGCGCAACATCTACTGCTCCAGTCTTAATATTGCTAAGTATCCCTGGGGTCACATCTTTTGCGCCAGACATAACATCTACCCCAGCACTGCTGGCACCTGATATCACAGTCGACCCGAGATCTGTTGCACCTGCTGAGATATCTCCACCCGTAGATGCCATAGAGCCCCAACCAGAATTAACGCCCACAGATCCTTGATCAACGTAGTCTTTCCCTCCAGTAATGGCTGTATCAACAGCTCCACTTACGCCTGAGACCACTGATCCTGCACCGTGTCCGATCGCAGATCCTACAGCCACAACTCCCTTAGTAGCCGCTGTTACAAGCCCAAACCCACCAAGCGCATCAATTGTGAGAGTCCCCACTACGAGTAATAGCAGGAGGAGCTGAATGAGTCGATTCTTCGGAAGTGCTTTTACCTTTTCTGCAAATTCACTCGAGTGTAAGCCAGCAGCCTTTAATGTCTCTAGATCTTGATTTCCCAAATACTGAGCACGGTTCTCAATCGCTCTTCTAATCAATTCAGGACCACCCCATTCTTTATTATCTGTAATACGCTCAAGCTCTGCTGTTGTAATCTTGCCAGACTGAAACTGCCTTGTTAAAAGTCTCTCCACCACATCGTGTCTTGCCCTTTTCGCAAAGCTTTCATCGCTTTCAAGCTTTGCCTTCGCCTCATCATACCCCATTCCTCCGGCCATTAAGGTACGGATAACAACGGCGTCAGGGCCATTAGAGACGAGGTCTTTATAATCCTGTCTCACAGCATCTTTATTAAGCTCTCCTGTCTTTCCTCGCCCAATTGATCTACTTCTGAAGTTCCATCGATCGGCCAATCCCTTTGATAACTGTTCGTCACCATTTTGTTTGATGAGAGCTTCGCGAGCCTGCTCATACTTTCTCGTCATATCTTCAAGATATGCTCGAACTGCGGTCTCTGGCACACCTTTAAGCTTGGAGGCAAATGCGGCTTCATGACCATCTGACTCAAGTTTTGCGAGATTGTAATCCGCTTGAATTCTCAAAAGATTAGTTTGGGCTAGCCTCATCTTGTGCTCAAGCTCATCGAGTTGATCCTGTGAATGAGATTCTGTTGATCCATGATCTGAAAGACTTTTTCTGTAAGCCTCAATATCCTTTCTCTTCGCTGTAAGCTTTTTAGCTTCAGATTCAAACCCAGCCGCCTCAATCTCAAAAGCATCGGCAGAGTCATTCTCTCTATTCCTATCCAGAACGTCAGCCGCATTTTTATATTGAGATGCCCTTGTCCTTGCTGCCTTTGCCTTAATTGCTGCCAGTTTGGCCTTGTTATCCAAGTCCTCTATATCAACCCCGAGTACATCATATTCATGATCCATGTTTTTCCCAGCTGCAACTTCCGTAGCGATTGACCCTGGGATAAAAAGCACTTCGGAGTGTCCATGCAGTGCTTCGAGGCTCTTCTTCTTATCTGCAAGTCTTTGCAGCTCAAGCTCTGCTTCGGTTTTCTTACGAACTAACTCTGGGTCAATTTCTTTACCTTTTTTACCAAAGTCTACTGCAGTCTGAAGGGCCTCCTTCATCTTCTCTGAGAAAAGGGGTGAGCGCAGCATTCGATCCATCATTTGCTCACGTTCTGCCTGACCCACTCCTTCCATTGCTTGCTCAGCCTCTGGCCATAGTTTAAGAATAGAATTTAGAGCTGCCTCGCGGTAGATATCCATTTCCGCTGCAGTCATACCCTCAGATCCTGCAACAAATCCTTTTTTAAGAAAATCTTGCGCAAACTTAAAGGATTTATCAGCAGCTTCATAACGATCCTTAGTCTCGGTCGTCATGACTTTTTCTTGCTTATACCCCACCACCCTGCCTTCGCTATCTTTTTCCTCTTTCCATGACCAACTAAAGCTTTTATTGAATGCATCTTCTTTCTCAGCACTGCTCACTGGCTTTGAGACGAGGGCTACCATCGGCTCATCATGCTCGGCAGCCTCTTGCAGCATCAACGCAGCCTGTTCACCTGCTGTTGTTGCACGGTCAATGTTGCCAAGCGTAGCTCTGGCGATATTTACGCGGGATTCATTTTTTTCTTGTAGATTACCTAAGTCTTGTGCCATACCTAAATACTCGCTCCTTTCAACGCTCCAAGCGCTCCATCAATATCTCCGCTGTGAATTTTACTCATAGTTGCATTAATAATTTCATTTTTATGTAGCTCTGTTGTCTTTGCACTATCTACTGTCGAAAGAGACTTAAATATTGGCCATCTTTGGCCAATATATGCAAGGAAGGCTGATAAATCTACATCGGTATGAACTTTTGGCAACTCCTGTAGCACAAAACGTGCAACTACCTGAGACTCATCCTGAGAGAAGTTCCCCTGACCTACTCCTGTCGCCATCAATCGAATGATTTGCCGCTCAAGATCGTGCCTCTTGTCGGGTCCAAATTGGTCCATACTACCATTATGGAGAAGCCCCAATAAAAGTCAAGCAAGGCTAATTTTCACGAAAATCAGCACTACTTACAGTATCCTTTGACCCATTTTGATGACCTTGAAAGCAGATTTTTCACGTTATACCATGATTGTACTAGTGCGTATTTTTACGCACAAAACTGCCTATGGATACAAGTCACCCAATACCACAAGACGTAACAGGATTTCAATTCCGCCTCATCGGCAATATGACCGTCAAACAATTTGCCTATATTGCGACAGGTGGAATTTTGGCTGTTCTAACGTATTACGCACCGGTCTTTTTCCTCTTTAAAGCAGTTCTCATCCCGATCTTTGGTGGCACTAGTCTCGCCCTCGCCTTCCTACCGATTGAGGGACGTCCACTTGATCTTATGTTGACTAAATTTATCAAGGATGTCTTCTCGCCCACACAATATATTTATCAGAAGACCGGCGGTGCCCTTGCGCTCACCAGTCTCAATATCCACCCTCCTCAAAAGAAGAGGCATGAGAAGAAAGGTATTCAAAAGAATATGAACAAGCAAGCTCAACTTACTAATTTTCTGCATGATCTCTCGTCTCACAAGAGTAGGATCGATGAGAGAGAAGATGTCTATCTCAACTCTCTCTTCACAACTGGCACAACACCTCAAATTATCTCAATGGAAGATGAAATAAAGAGGAGTGCAGGGATCGAACTGACCCCTTTTGAACTCTCTGGCGGTAAGCAAGATATGCAAAATAACGGAGAAAATTCTGAGCTTGAAAAGGAGGCTAGAGCAATTAAGAAGGAGTTAGAAGAGGCACGTCAGCAAGAAGCTGCGCTTCAAAACACAAATCAATCAACCGAGGAATCACATGAACATGTCAATGAACTAGAGCGCGAGCTTGGAGATATCATGACTCAAAAAGAACAGCTTGAACAAGAAATCCTCGAGACACAAGAGAAGGCAAAGGACATCAAGAAAGTGCTCGCTCCTCCACCCCCAACTGGCACGATGAATGTCCATG
>JAGOPV010000016.1 GCA_017991775.1 Candidatus Levyibacteriota bacterium
AGTATTGCATGGACCATTTGGCGAAGACGGAACAGTGCAGGGTATGCTCAAGCTTTTAGGAATCCCATTTGTAGGTCCAGGAGTACTGGGATCTGCCGTTGGCATGGATAAAGATGTTGCAAAAAGGCTTCTGCGAGACGCAAAGATCTCAGTAGTTCCTTTCCTGGTGTTTCAGGTGACTGAGAAAAATAAAATTTCATATGAGAGCATAGTGAAAGAACTGGGTCTCCCCTTTTTTATAAAGCCTGCGAATTTGGGATCATCAATTGGGGTGAGTAAAGTCCAAGTAGAGAAAGAGTTTCAAAGTGCAATTGATGAGGCCTTTAAATATGATCGAAAGATCTTAATTGAAAAAGGAATAGATGCGCGTGAAATTGAGTGTGCTGTGCTTGGGAATGAAGAGATGAAGGCGTCTGTACTTGGAGAGATTATCCCGCACTGTGAATTTTATGACTACGATGCAAAATATATAGATGAAGATGGGGCAGGACTGCAGATCCCTGCAAAATTAGCAGAAGACCAGTCTAGGTTGATACAGGAGTTAGCGATCAAGACATGTAGAGTTTTGGAGATAGAAGGCATGGCTCGAGTAGACCTTTTCGTAGATAAAGGCACATCAGAAATCTATGTTAATGAAGTAAACACGATCCCAGGCTTTACGAGTATTAGTATGTATCCTAAGTTGTGGCAAGAAAGTGGAGTATCGTATCAGGAGCTTATTGACCAGCTCATCTTGCTTGCGATAGCTCGACAAAGTCGTGAAAATAGCCTTAGGACAACAAGGTAATTGTTCTCCTATGCTACAATTGTCGATATATGGCGCGAAAGAAAATTAGTGAATTTAAGGCAAAGAGCCTCATGCTTTCAGCTTTAAGCATCCCCTATCAGGGCATCCCACTTCAAAAAGGCGACACCGCTCCCCTTTCATCGCTTGATGAAAATAAGAAATATGTTCTCAAGGTGGATCAGGGTATTAAGAAGAGATTTAAGCTTGGGCTTGTTACTCTTAATATCTCAAAGACTGAAATTGAAGGCGCGATGAATGACTTAGTTGAGAAAGGATACAGCTCCTTTATTCTTGAGGAGTATCTAGAGCATGATCAAAATGAGGAGCGATATCTTTCATTTGAGAGGACAAGGGACGGGATCGCATTCATGGCTTCAAGAAGCGGCGGCGTCTCAATTGAAGACAATATAGACCAGATTAGAAAATTCACACTCCCTCATCAGACACATGATGCGGCTGAGTATCTGAAGCTACCTGAGGATATCTTGCGCAAGATTGTTCAATGCATGGACACACTCTATATCTCATTTCTTGAGATTAACCCACTTGTTGTGAATAGCAGTGGTCTTACTTTTCTTGATATGGCAATTGAAGTTGATGATGCAGGAGAATTTTTTGTTGAGAAGGCTTGGTCTACTGAGGATTTTGTAGTTGAGGCAGGTAGTAAGACAAAAGAAGAAGAGGCTATTGAGGAATTATCATCCAAGAGTCAGGCGTCATTTAGGCTCGTAGTCCTCAATCCAAATGGGTCAATATTTATGCTACTTTCTGGAGGTGGAGCGAGCATTGTGCTGGCAGATGAGGTATACAACATTGGTCAAGGTAAAGAGCTCGCCAATTATGGAGAGTATAGTGGCAACCCAAGCGCAGAGGAGACATATCTTTATACAAAAGAGATACTAAGCCTCCTGCTCTCATCCAGTGCGAATAATAAGAAGCTGATCATCGCAGGTGGAGTTGCTAACTTTACTGATATTCGTATTACGTTTAAAGGTGTGATCAAAGCAATAGCTGATGTAAAAACAGAGCTTTTAGAGCAGAGGGTCAAAGTTTTTGTCAGGCGTGGGGGCCCATTTGAAAAAGAGGGACTACAGATGATTGAAGACTTTCTCAAAAAGGAGGACCTCTATGGGTTTGTCACTGGTCCAAGTCTTCCCCTAACTGAGATAGTTGAGAAAGCCATAGGAGGTGCTCATGCTTAACATAGAGGAATTACGAAAGGCCGATGCTGGCATCCTTTTTATTGGTAGTCATCCAGGCATAATCCAGTCTATTTTGGATTTTGATTATTTGTCAGGTAAGTCTGCTCCAAGTGTCATTGCGGTTATCGCGACAAATAGGAAGTATGAGAAGTACTTTTTTGGTTCGAAAGAGGTGCTCATCCCTGTTTATGAATCATGTTCTGCGATCCCAAAGTCTCGCTCAAAAGACATAACACTGTTTTACAATGTCACATCAGCAAGAAGAGTACTTACCTCTTCAAAAGATGCGTTCATGACGATTCCATCAATTCAGCTCGGAGTTATTTTTGCAGAAGATGTTCCAGAGGAGCATTCGCTGCTTTTGCGTGAATTCATTCTTGAGAGAAGCAAGATCTTGCTGGGTCCAGCAAGCGTTGGTCTTTTATTGCCAGGAATTCTAAAGCTAGGTGCGATCGGTGGCGTTGACTATCGGCAGTTGATGGCTTCACACGTCTTTGATAAGGGAGATACAGCAGTTTTTTCTGCCTCGGGAGGAATGACAAATGAGATTATTCGAATTGTATCGCTTAATCAAAAGAGGTTGAGCTTTGCCCTTTCATTTGGTGGAGATCGCTTTCCAGTTCTTACCCCAGAAGATGCTTTTTTGGCAGCTGAGAATGATCCTGCCACAAAAATGATTGTTTATTTTGGTGAGCTGGGCGGGACAGATGAGTATGCCCTTATTGACCTTATGAAGGAGAAAAAAATCACAAAGCCAATCGTTTGCTATATAGGTGGTGTAGTGGCTGAACTTTTTGAGACACCACCACAGTTCGGACACGCAAAAGCTATGGCGCAAAAAGGAGAGGAAACTGCTCGGGCAAAAAGAGACGCATTGAGAGCAGCAGGTGCAAAAGTAGCGGAGTCATTTGCTGACTTTATTGAGTATATCGGCAGGGGTGAGGTTTCAAAAGATTCTGAATTTGAGTATACTAACCGTATGGACGACTTACAGGACCGCAAGCATGCGCTCATAACAACTACAATTTCAAATGATGACCGAGGAGAAGTGCAGGTGTTGGGAGAGCCACTTCTGGACTTTGTCTCAAGTAGGCCATTTGCTTCAATTGTAGGTTCGATGTTCTTGGGTAAAAAAACAATTTCAAAAGAACTTGAAGAATTTGTAGACTTTACTCTAAGGCTTCTAGTTGAACATGGCCCATATGTTTCAGGTTCTGTTAATACAATTGTGACTGCTCGTGCAGGTCGCGATCTTGTTTCTTCCCTAGCCACAGGCCTTCTGACCATCGGGCCTCGCTTTGGTGGAGCCATCAATCAAGCAGCAAGCAATTGGATTGCTGGTGTAAAGGACGGAAAAGATCCTAGTGCATTTGTCGAAGAATTTGCGAGCAAGAAAGAATACATCTCAGGGATTGGACATCGAAAGTATAGGGTCGATGCTCCAGATCCTCGTGTAGCAAAATTACTTTCATTTATAGACTCACTTGCTGAGAAAAAATATAGCTCTTTTGCAAAGAGCGTTGAGAAGGTCACTGTAGCAAAGAAAGGTAATCTTATTCTCAATGTCGATGGTGCAATAGCTGCTATTCTTTTGGATATTCTTTCTGAGAAAGAAGGCATGAAGGTTGAGGAGTTGGAGAATCTAGTTAAGACGGAGTTCTTCAACGCTCTTTTTGTCCTTTCAAGAAGTGTCGGATTTATCTCTCACTTCTTAGACCAAAAGAGAATTGATGAAGGCCTTTTTAGACTCGACGAAGAACATGTTACGTACGCAAAGGACCTCTTTAACGAATAGTTTTCATGCCAGAAGAAAGTGTTTACAGTCCAGAAAATCCCCAGAATGTCATCGATTCTTTCGTGCGTCCAATCTGGTATCACGAACTTTTAACTGACGAGACAAAAGAACTTCTTGCGCAAAGCAGGCAGGATCTCAAAGACATTCTTCATAAAGGACATATGGACATAAGCAATATGATTGCAGTCCCTTCAGGAGGTGCTCGTTGGAGACTTTCCGGGCAAGATCCAACCAATTATCAGTTTCTCTTTGATGGAGATATCCCACCTCGCGATGAGCTTAGGCATGAGTTTAACGGTCAGTGGATTCTCCCAAGGGAATGGGACAGTGTTGGTCATGCCATGAAGCACCAAGATAGATCTAATGCTCTCAAAGCCCTGATGATTACACCTGATCAGTTCGTCGTTGGCAATGTGGAGCTTGCAAGGAGGTTGCGACTTGAGGCGCTCAAGAATGGTGGGGAGGCTTGGTGGAATGATGGAGTGACTGAGTACGTTAAAAAGAAGGTAAACAAATGGGGTACGCCTAAAGATGAAGCAGATATCAGTAAGATTAGATTTGAGAGAGCTTTAAGGGACAGGATGTCTAGAGAGTCCAATCCTGAAGTGTGGAGGGAAAATTTTTTGATAGATCTAGAGTCGAGAAATGATAGTATTCCCGCCTTCTCTGAATATTCACTTGCGCTTGAGCAGCTTGGCGGAGCGATAGATTGTCCAGAAAATCGCAATCCTGACTCAGCTACCGTATAATACACAAGTATGAGAAAATTTCTCATTGGTGTTATTCTTCTATTTGTTGCCGGGCTCTCGGTTTTTTTGAGCCTACGTTTTGTTCGTCAGAAAATTGATGGTATTATGACTGCTCCTTCAGGCACTCTGTCCTCCCCTTCTCCAACTGATATAGCTGTCCCTACAACGCGATCTGATTCCTCACTTTTTGTTCCTTATTGGGGAGTGGATCAGGGAGACTTCACAAGGGATCCCTACAAGAGTTATATCTATTTTGGTATTGCTGCGAGTGAGAATGGTATCAATAAGGATGATGATGGATACAAAAAGCTCGCATCATTTTCAGATACAGCTTCGGCTAAAGACACGCTTCTTGTCGTACGGATGATTGATGGTAAGGTCACGACCCCTGTATTAAAGGATAGAAAGAAACAGGAAAAGATCATACAAGAATCAATATCTCTGGCCAAGGAACATGGGTTTAGTGGGATTATTATGAATCTTGAGCTTTCGGGACTTCCTTTTGCCTCACTTGTCGATCAGATTACAGTTTTTAATAAAGATTTCTATACGAAAACAAAGACAAATAAATTAAGCTATGGCCTAACTGCATATGGAGATACATTTTATAGAGTAAGACCATTCTCTATGGGTGATTTAGCTAAGAGTGCAGATATGATCTATGTTATGGCTTATGATTTCCATAAAGCCAATGGCAATCCTGGTCCCAACTTCCCTCTTTCAAGATCTGACACGTATGGCTATGACTACAAGAGAATGGTTGAGAGTTTTTTGGACACCGTACCTGAAGGAAAGCTTACCTTCATATTTGGTATGTATGGATATGATTGGGAGATAGATGACCAAGGAAAGGCTAAAGATATCGGAACTGCTATTTCTTTAAAAGAAACAAAGTCATCATTGTTGGATGATTGTGATCATACTGCGTGCAAATGGGAGCGGGAAGGTGGATCAGCCGAGATCATGATTGAATATATGGATGGGTCGGCTAAGCATATTGTCTGGACTGAGGACGAAGAATCAGTGAAGAGAAAGAAAGAGTATCTACAGAAAATGGGTATAGGCTCCTTTGCCTACTGGGCCTACTCATATTTCTAAATGTTATTTTATGGTTACAATTCCGTTACTAGTCTCAAGCTTTTTAAAGAGAATATAGTTGTTGCCTGAACGGATTCTAATAAAGCCTCGATCTATTATCTTTTCACGAGGTATTTCTTGGATGGAACCAAATTGCAACTTCATCTCATCTCCTTCTGCTAGGATGGCCTCTTCTTCTTCGAGAACGATTTGATCTTCAGGATTTAAGTTAATAGGAATATTGCTTCCATTTATTTCAAATCTTTGAAGGATTTTTCTGGAGTCTCTTAAGGCCGTTTTTACCTTTGAGAATCTTAGTCCATCAAAATTCTCACTCCCAATAGTCTGAAGGATCGTGGCGACATCTGTATCAATATCGCGTACTTTTTCAAGAGTAATAAGATTGGATTTATAATTTTTGCCCATATCAACTTCGCCTGTATATTCTTGTACCACCTTAAAGCCTATGAGTTCCATTATTTCCCTGAACATCTCCTCATTACGGATGCCTAAAGAATAAATGTTGTTAAGAATGACTCTTCCATTGTTTTTTAGCACTCTACTCGCTTCAGTTAATACCTCTAGCCGTTCGAAATTGTTATTTCTCGGACTAAATTTTGAATAATGCCAGGCTAGGGATAGATTGATATAATCAACACTCTGATCTGTAAAAGGCAAGTGGCTAAAGCTTCCTATGACCCTATCTCCTCCTTCCTTATCTGTAAAATGATGTGAGTTTATATCAAGACTTATGATGTTATCGCCGTATTGTTCTGGACTATGGGTGCGAAGCATTTCTGGCCCTGATGCTAGGTCAAGGATTTTTATATCTTGCATCTCTCTTTCTTGTTCTTGAGTAAATTTATCGATAAGTGTTGCAGCAATTCGGCTTGCATTTGCCTGATAACTTCTTCTTCCCATATCTTCATATCCTTGTGCATACATTTCTCCATAGTCCAAGAGAAATTTTTTGAAGTCTTGCTCACCTATCTCGCGCACTTGTGAGAATAGTCGCAACATTTTATGAGCACTTGAGAGATAGAATCTTGCAAGCTCAGGATTTACTTCCAGATCCGGATCCACTTGCTGTTCAGCTCTTTGTAAAAGATCTTGCTCTAACTGAGAGATAGGAATGCCATGAAGTAGCTTGTTAATTGCCTTGTATTTCGTTTGGATATATTGGTGAATGCCTTCTTCAATAGTTCCTCGAACAATAAAAGTAGAACTTGTTAAATCGTCTTCTAGTCCTTCACGATAGACGCGCGACAACTGTTGATCTTTGTCAAATTGTGTCCAAGGCTCATTATAAAAATCTACAGCTTGGGCATTGGAGAAATCAACCCCAACATCTGCTGTTTGACCACTAACGACAAAAAGTATTCGCCCTGTGCCGTTTGCTAGTTCAGATTGAATCCTTTCCCGTTCTCTTATTGGTACATTCCCCTCAATCACATGGATAGTCACATCATCAGGGAGATTGAGTTGGTCAAGGATAGTATTGTCTCCACGTATGACTCCTTCAACATATCCATTTACAAAAACAACGACTCTTTCTTTATCTTGAAAAGTTTTGTTTAGTTGTCTTTCTAGTGCATCTATTTTCGCACTCGGAAGATTTGGTGTTGCATCAAGCATGCTTGGGTTGAGGAGGAATTGCCGAAGGATTTTCATCTTTTCGGTTACTTCTAACTCATCCTCTTCTAGAAGAACCTCATAGACCTGCTTTTCAAGATCTGAAAGTTCAATGTCATCAATAATAACCTCATTTAATTGAGGCATATCTATGCTCTCTTTTAAGTCTTTCATCTGCATACGAGGTAGGAGAAGACTTCTCAAGTCTATGAGATCTCCCTTAATGATATTGCGGACCAATTCCCTGTTAGGCATCGATGAAAATCGATCAGGGTAGAGAAGCTTTAGGATCATCGCAAGATCTTCAATCTTGTTGGGTACTGGTGTTCCTGAGAGAAGAGCTAGGTATTTATCATCGCCCTCGATTTTTTGAGCTAACGACAAGAGGTTTTTGGACCAAATTCCATATCTAATATTTTTTAACTTATGAACTTCATCCACAATAAGCATGTCGAAATTTAATTCCTGAAGTGTTTGGGTATTATGATCTGTTAATTTTTCTTGTGAGACTAAGACATATTCGTACCCTGAAGTGTCTTGACCTTTAATATCTTTAATATTCTCAATAATAAGTACTTGAGGTGCTTGTCCCTCTCTAAAATAACCTCCTTCTTGGTCAGATAAATATTTTTGCCACGTAGAGATGACATCACTTGGAGCAACAACTAATGCTTGAGAGACTCCAAACGTCTCTTTTGCGAGAATTGCTGAAGCACTTTTCCCCAGGCCCATTTTGTCTGCAATGAGCAATTTTTTCTTGTCTGACAATTCCTTCATATTTATCAGCTGATTAATATCAGGGAATAGTCTTCCCTCTTTCAATTCAGGGACAAATTGTTGAGGGCGTACAAAGTCTGTAAACAGTGATTGATAATACTCTCGGACCTCTCTTCCTACAGCATTTAGTTCCTCGCTATCAAGTGAGGATATTTCTCCCTCCAGAGAGGCTAGGTATTCACTTATAATCTCAAAAGCTGGCATCTCTGTGCCCTCCTTTCTTCGCTGATTGTAATATGATAGGCACTGTTCTTTTATGACGTCTATAAGTCCTTCTTGGAGCGTTGTGTCAGATAAGTGGGGGACAGTCTCTTGTAGGTCATTAAGATTAAAAGGGGCTTTTGTAACTAAGAAGTCACCCAGATATTCAGAAAGTCTACTTTTGACGTACTCAACAGGTAGTCCTTTATATTCAGGATGTGTTCTAAAAAGAACATCAACAGCATTTGACTCTCCAAAGAGATGAATTAGTTTTATAGTACTCGTTGGGGAGCCCTCTTCGCCTTTCATGAGCTCGGGTAGGGACTGTGTCAATGAAATTTTTAGTTCAGATTCTGAATCTATGTCGTCGGCAATGCCTAAGTCTCTTCTCAACCCTCTAATTTTTCCAGGGTAGTTGTTATATATAGCATTTATTAAACCATATTCACCTAGCTCTTCTAATAAGGCTTTGCTAAAAGTGTTATTATTGGATGTAAATATTCTCTTAGCCTCTTCCTCAATCGTTTTAATTGTCCAAAATCCTTTAGGTTTTCTCTGGGCTTCCACACCATATTTATCTTGAAGGGCTCGCATTCCGCCAGCGTATCTTGCTTGTATAACTCCTAATAAATCCCCTCTCCCTCTTTCTTTTAATAAAGAGGCATTAAAGCCGCCATTTTCTTCAACAAACTGCCTTACATCTGCTTCTATTTGTTGACTAGTCCAGTAGCCACTGCTTTTTTGTGATTTCACGCCTAAATATTCTTTTAATCCATTAATACCGCCAGGATAGGCACTACTAATTGCGTAAAGAAGAGGAGATCTGCCTTCTTGTCTTAAAAGATATCGTGATAAATTTCCATGCTGTGCTAGAAACTCCCTAGCCTCATTCTGTATTTTTTCAGGGGTCCAATAATCAAGAGGGACCCTCTTTGTTTTTATACCATATTTTTCTTGTAGAGCTCTTATACCACCTGGGTATTTTGTAGAAATAACTTGACCAAATCCTTTCTTACCTAGTTTATCTAATAAAGGACGTGATAAGTCTCCAAATTGGTCAATTATTCGCTTGGCTTCTTCATCTATTGACTCTTGATTCCAATAGTCTCGGCTCTTTCTATTTGTTTGGACACCTAATCTTTCCTGTAGGGCCTTCATGCCGCCTGGGTACTTGCTTGTAATACCAGATAATAGAATGCTGTTACCTCCTCTAATGAGATCAGTGTAGGATAGTGACCCTCCTTCCTCAATTACTCTTCTTAACTCCTCTTCTATTTTTTCAATTGTCCAATAGCCTGTCTTCTTGCGAGATGACTTTACATCCTGTGTCAATATTGACGGAGGAGGATCTTGAGGATCCTCGTAAGTGCCAGTTTCATTCTGTGGAGGAATACTTTGATCAAAGATTTGTGGATCAAAGGCTTCATTTTCCGACTGAGGGTTGGATTGGTTGGTTTTGTTATCTGAGAATGAAGACTCATCAGGTGGGCTTGTTTCATTTCTACCCTCCAAGTCATCAGGCCCTTTGCCAATATCTCTTTCGTGCCCCATACATACTAAAGTATACCAGCGCTCAGCTACCCATAACAATTGTAATAGCTAAATATCAGAAGCAGTCTAGTCAGTGGTGCGGGAATGTTTAGGGTATTGACGCCTATTTGTAAATGTAGTATCATACACCTAATCTCATTAAAACAAATGAGGTCTTTTTTTTCGGAAAAAGATACAATAAAGATATGGCAACATTTAATCGCAACAAACCACACGTAAATATCGGAACCATTGGTCACGTTGATCATGGTAAGACTACAACTACAGCAGCTATTGCTACCGTTCTTTCAAAGCACGGCGGTGGAGAAGCTAAGAAATACGAAGATATCGATAATGCACCAGAAGAAAAAGCACGTGGCGTTACGATTAATATCTCCCACATTGAGTACGAGACAGCAAATCGTCACTATGCTCACATCGACGCTCCAGGACACGCAGACTACATCAAGAACATGATCACTGGCGCAGCTCAAATGGACGGCGCAATCCTTGTTGTTTCAGCTCCTGATGGTCCAATGCCTCAGACCAGAGAGCACATTCTCCTTGCACGCCAGGTTGGTGTTCCTTCAATCGTTGTTTACCTTAATAAGTGCGACATGGTTGACGATGAAGAGCTTTTGGACCTCGTTGAGATGGAAATTCGTGAACTTTTGACTAAGTACCAGTATCCTGGAGACACAACTCCAATTATCCGTGGCTCATCTCTTAAAGCACTTGAAGGTGATGCAGCTTATGAAGAAAAGATCATGGAACTCATGAAGACAGTTGATGAGTATGTTCCAACTCCAGAGCGTGATCTCGACAAGCCATTCCTTATGCCTGTAGAGGATGTTTTCTCTATTAAAGGACGAGGAACTGTAGTAACAGGAAGAATCGAGAGAGGCGTAGTTAAAGTTAACGAGCCTATTGAGATCGTCGGTATGAAAGCTACAGCTAACTCAGTAGTAACTGGTGTTGAGATGTTTAGAAAACTGCTTGATCAAGGTCAGGCTGGAGATAACGTTGGATTACTTCTCCGCGGAGTCGAAAAAGAAGATGTAGAGCGTGGACAAGTACTCGCTAAGCCAGGATCTATTACTCCACACACTGATTTTGAGGCTGAAGCATACATTCTTACTAAAGAAGAAGGCGGTCGCCACACACCATTCTTTAAAGGATATCGCCCACAATTTTACATTAGAACAACAGACGTTACTGGATCTGTTGAGTTGCCAGCAGGTGTTGAAATGATTATGCCTGGAGACAATACAAAGATGAATGTTTCACTCATCGTACCAGTTGCTTTAGAAGAAGGTCTCCGATTCGCTATCCGTGAGGGTGGACGAACTGTTGGAGCCGGGGTTATCTCAAAGATAATCAAATAAAGCCCTTTCTGACTTTTGTCTGATGGGTAGCACGTTAACTGTTTGTTAAAGAAAGATACATTATGCCAAAAGGAAGAATTCGTGTTCGCTTAAAAAGTTACGATGCGAGAGTCATTGACTCTACGTGTCAGCAGATTTTAGATACGGCTATTAGAACCGGAGCTAAGATAGTGGGCCCAGTTCCTCTCCCAACAGCTAGAAGTCTCTATGCAGTCAACAAATCTCCTTTCGTTGATAAAAATGCTCGAGATCACTTTGAAATTAAAGTGCACAAGCGCCTTATTGATATCATTTCTCCGACAGACAAAACAATCGATAGTCTCACTCATCTGGAATTACCAGCTGGTGTAGATGTAGAAATTAAGATGTAGGACACCGCGTTCTACAATACAATGATGCCCGAAATGGAAAAAATAAATATAAGTATGAGGTAAAGAAAGCCTAAAAGGCTCACATCGTGAGAGTGAATTGAAAGATAGCCTACAGGCTATCTTTTTTTGATTTTAGTATGAATACATTTATAGGAACAAAAGTAAAGCAAACACAAGGATTTTTAGAGAATGGGAACAGAACGCCTATCACAGTCGTTAATGCCCCAGATCTTTTTGTGGTCGGAACAAAGACAGTTGAAAAAGAAGGCTATAATGCTGTTCGAGTTGGTTTTGGAACTTCTAAAAAACCAACTAAAGCAATCATGGGAATTGCAAAACTTGCGAATATGGCCGTTGCTCCACGAAAGATCGTTGAAGAGAGGCTCTCAGATGCGCCTACACAGGAATTGGGTGCAACTATTAAGGTAGATGAGGTTCTTAGCATCGGCGACATCGTAGATGTCACTGGTGTCTCCAAGGGTAAGGGCTTTGCTGGCGGTGTTAAGCGATATGGTTTTAGGGGTGGTCCAAAGACACACGGACAGTCAGATAGGCATCGCGCACCAGGGTCAATTGGGTCAGGCACAACTCCAGGACGCGTTTATAAGGGTAAAAGAATGGCAGGAAATATGGGTAAGGAGCAAGTAACTGTTAAGAATCTTACAGTTATCGATCTTAATGCAGATGAGAAGATCATTATGATCGGCGGACTCGTCCCTGGAATTATGGGAGGGACTATCTCTATAACAAAGGTCGGAGAAGTAAAAGAAAAGAATTTCTCACCACTTTTTAAGATTGTAGCTGATGCTCCAGTTGAAGAGACTATGTCAGAGCCAGTTATCGAAGATGCTGCAGTGAGCGGCGAAGCTGAAGTACCAGAAGTATCAGAGGGAGTACCTGAGGTTGAGGTTGTAGCTGAGGCTGCGCCAGAGGAAGTTAAGGAAGAAGATGAGTCCACGTCAAACGTGGCTGAGGCAAACGTGGAGAGCGAAGAGTCAAAGGGGGAAGCTAAATAATATGGCAACAACAAAAACATCACCAGTTTTGGCCAAAGGCCAATCGTCCTCTGGACGAAAAGAAGTAGCAGTTAAAAAGACAGCTCCATCTGTTGAAGAGTCTATGGTAAAAAATACTCCAGCAAAGGCTGGGGTCGCATCAGAAGCAAAGGTTAAATTGACTGCAAATAGCTTTGATATCACAGGAAAAGCTCTTACAGCTGTTAAGCTCCCAGAGGAGATATTCGGAGCAGCTGTTAATAAGCCACTTATTGCTCAGGCAATTAGAATTTACCTTGCTAATCAGCGACAAGGAACTGTGCGTACTAAGTCTCGAGGAGAAGTTCATGGTTCATCCAGAAAGATTTATAGACAAAAAGGTACTGGTAGAGCTCGTCATGGAGGCGTTCGCGCTCCAATCTTTGTCGGTGGAGGAGTAGCACATGGACCAAAACCAGTAGATCATTCACGCACAATGCCTACAAAGATGCGAAGAGCAGCTCTCTTCTCAGTTCTTTCAGAGAAGCAGCAGCTTGGAAGTATCACAGTTATTGAGGGCTTGGAGAAGATAGAGGCAAAGACAAAAGCATTTGTTCAGATGCTTGCAAAGACATCACTTGCTGATAAAAAGCAGAAGATCTTAGTTGTGCTTCCTGGGACTCTTGAAAATGCACAAAAGGCATCAAGAAATATCAAAGGAGTTACCTATGTTCACGCAAAGCAACTTAATTCATATGATGCGCTCAATGCAAAGACAATTATTTTAGGAAAAGATGCAATAGGCGTCATGGAGGAAGCTTTCGTAGCTAAAAAATAATATGAAGAATGTATTAATTGGACCAATCATCACCGAGAGATCTATGGCATCTGTCAAGAATGGCAAGTTTTCGTTCAATGTTGCACTTCATGCCAATAAAGAGAGTATTCGAAAGGCGATTAATCTTCAGTTTGGTGTGGATGTTGTTGGAATTGAGACAGTTACGCAAAAAGGAAGATCAAAGCGAGTTGGTGCTCGAAGAGCTGTTAAGACATTGGCATCATTAAAAAAAGCAATTGTAACGCTAAAAACTGGACAAAAGATTGACATTTTTGATCTTGGAGTTTAAGATTGCGAAGCTAAACTTTTATGAATAAATTAAAAATTATCAGAAAGAAAAAAGGAGGAAGAGATGCTTCAGGACAAGTGTCTGTTCGTCATCAGGGTGGAGAGCATAAAAGGTATGTAAGAACTGTTGATTTTAAGCGCAATAAGATCGGCATCGTCGGTAAAGTGGCAATGATTGAGTACGATCCAAATAGAACATGTGATCTAGCACTTATTCACTATAGCGACGGTGAGAAGCGATACATACTCGCTCCACACGGACTTAAGGTAAATGATACGATTAGTGCAGGTCCAGATGTTGAGATACAAGTTGGCAATGCTCTACCTCTATCAAAGCTTCCGTTAGGAACTCTCGTGCACAATGTCGAGTTGACTCCAGGAAAAGGTGGTCAAATGGCTCGAGGTGCAGGCGCAGGTGCGATGATGACTGCAAGAGAAGATGGATTTATTCATCTAAAATTGCCATCTGGAGAGATTCGTAAAGTTAGTGAAGTTGGATACGCAACTGTTGGACAGGTAGGTAATATTGAGTGGAAAAATGAGGTCACTGGAACTGCTGGTAGAAATCGCCGAAGAGGTATTAGACCGACAGTAAGAGGCGTAGCTCAGAATCCACGCTCACATCCACACGGTGGAGGAGAAGGTAGATCTGGTATCGGTATGCCAGGACCAAAGACATTCGCAGGACGAAGCGCAGTAGGTAAGACTCGAAGACCAACAAAATATTCGAATAAATATATTTTGCAAAGGAGAAAAAATAAATAATGGCACGATCACTTAAAAAAGGACCATACATTGATGAAAGATTACTTAAAAAAGTAATGATTCAGAAGAATGAAGGACAGCATGTCGCAATTAAGACATGGGCTCGAGCATGCCAAATTCCGCCTGAGTTCGTAGGTCATACGCTCGCAATTCACAATGGAAGAATTTTCGTTAATGTTCTTATCAACGAAGGCATGGTGGGCCATAGACTTGGAGAGTTCTCGCCAACTAGAACATTTAGATCACACGGACGTATCGTATCTCGTGAGATATCAAAGACATAAAAAATTATGCAAGTTATAGCAACAGCAACACAAATTAGAATTAGTCCAAGAAAAGCTCGCTTAGTAGCAGATGCGGTTCGTGATTTGCCACTTGTTCAGGCATTAGCAGCGCTTGATGTTATTGAGAAGCGTGGATCTGGCGTTATTAAGAAGACGATCATGAGTGCAGTTGCAAATGCGACAAATAATGCAAAGATGCAAAAAGATAATCTCAAAATTTTTAGACTTGAGATATCTGAGGGTCCAGCTCTAAAGAGATATCACGCTTCTACAAGAGGAAGAATTCATCCATACAAGAGAAGAAGTAGTCATATCAGAGTTATTTTAGAGGAGGTTACAAAATAATATGGGTCAAAAAGTAAATCCACATCTTATTAGGCTAAAGACAGTTCATGACTGGGATAGCCGTTGGTTCAACGAAAAGAACTACAAAGAAACTGTTCTTGAGGACTATGCGCTTCGAACTATGCTCATGGATAAGCTAAAGATGGCAGGAGTAAGTCGGGTTGAGATCGAGCGATCAATCAACAATGTTCGCATCATTACGTATGTTTCTCGACCAGGTATAGTTATCGGCCGCGGTGGAGCAGGCATCGAGGATCTTAAGAAACTTATTACACGCTTCTTTATTAAACAAGGCAAAGCTGCTAAAATGATGCCCCGCTTTGATTTGAGGGTAGAGCAGGTAAAAGATCCTAATCTTGATGCTCAATTAGTCGCAAGAAGTGTAGCTGAGCAACTCATTAGAAGATTGGCATTTAAGAAGGTCTTAGTTCAGACTTCAGAGAAGGTAATGAATGCCGGAGGCCTTGGAATGAAGATCGTACTTACGGGACGAATCAACGGAGCAGAAATTGGACGAAGAGAAAAGATCCAGGTTGGCACAGTGCCACTTTCAACAATTCGAGCAAACATTGATTATGCAAATTTCCCTGCATTAACAAAAAAGGGTTATATCGGTGTAAAGGTCTGGATTAATAGGCCTGAGGAGCAATAACTATGTTAGTACCAAGAAGAGTAAAATATCGAAAACAAATGAGAGGAACAATGAAGGGTGATTCATATCGCGGAACGACCCTTGCGTTTGGAGAGTTCGGTATTGTTACTCAGGATCAAGGTTGGATCTCGAGTAGGCAGATTGAGTCAGCAAGACGCGCTATCACTCACTATACTCAGCGAGGTGGACGTATTTGGATTAGAATCTATCCTGATAAGCCGGTCAGTAAGAAGCCACCAGAGGTTCGCATGGGCGGAGGAAAGGGAGATATTGAGGAGTATGTTGCTCCAGTACTTCCAGGACGTATTCTCTTTGAGATGGGTGGAGTTACAGAGGAAGTTGCAACTGAAGCGCTTCGTCTCGCATCTCACAAGTTGCCAGTGAAAACACGATTGATATCTAGGAAAGGAAATTAAGTATGAAAATGAAGATAAAAGAAGAAATTAAGAATAAAGATATGTCAGAGCTTGTAAAGGCTTTGAAGGATGCTAGAAAGAAATTGGTTGATTCTCGTCTTGAGCAGTCACAGTTCAAATTGAAGAACACTAATTCGCTTACAACTATTCGAAAAGAGATTGCAGTTATTTTGACTGTAATGAGACAAAAGGAGGATACAAATGGCAAAAACGCTTAATGGAACAATTACAGCTGTGGGTAACAAGACAGCAACGGTTGAGGTAGTTAGACAGTTCCCTCATCCACTTTACAGAAAGCTACTTAAGAGAAGTAGTAAGTTCAAGGTGTCTACAGATGCAGAAGTGCATGTTGGAGATGTTGTTGAGATCACTGAGACAAAGCCAGTATCAAAAGATAAATATTTTAAAGTTTCAAAAGTGATCACTGAAGTTAAGGAGGTAACAAAAGGATGATTCAACATAGATCCATGCTTTCAGTTGCCGATAATTCAGGTGCAAAGATCTTGCAGGTGATTCATATCTTTGGTGGATCACAGCGACGCAAAGGAAGTCTTGGAGACATTGTTAATGCAGTCGTGAAGCAGGCAGCTCCACACGGGGGAGTTAAAGAGGGAGAAATCGTTAAGGTTGTTATTGTGAGAACTCGAAAAGAATACGGTCGAAAAGATGGATCATTCGTACGATTCTCAGATAACGCAGGTGTATTAATCGACAATCAGAAAGATAAGAATCCACGTGGGACTCGTATCTTTGGACCGATTGCACGCGAAGTTCGAGATAGTGGATTTGCAAAGATAGCTAGTATGGCAGTAGAGGTTGTATAAGGAGAAATTATGAAAATTAAAAAAGGTGACACAGTCATCATAGTCGCAGGAAAAGATAAAGGAAAAACAGGAAAAGTTGAGAGAGTCTTTAGTAAGACCAATAAGGTCATGGTTGAAGGCATCAATCAATATAAAAGACATATTAAGGCACGTGCTCAGGGTCAACAGTCAGAGATCAAGACAATTACTAAGCCATTGCCTGTATCAAATGTTGCATTCTTAGATGCAAAAACAAAAAAGCAGACACGTATTGGATACTCAATTACAAAGGGTGAAAAAACAAGAATTAGTAAGAGTACTGGAGGAGAAATTTAATATGGATTCACTACAATCACGATATAACCAAACAATTAAAGGAGAGTTAAAGACCTCTCTTGAAGTTAAGAACATCATGGCTATTCCAAAGATTACAAAGATCGTTGTGAACATGGGAGTTAAGGATGCTGTTGCTGATAAGAAGAATGTTGAGAAAGCAGCCTTGATCATGGGTCAGATCACGGGTCAGAAGCCTCGCGTAGCCAAAGCTAAGAAATCAATTGCAGCATTTAAGTTGCGTGAAGGTGAGCCAATTGGTGTCGCAGTAACACTTCGTGGAGCGAGAATGTATAACTTCTTAGATAAGCTCGTTACAATCGTCTTCCCACGACTGAAGGATTTTAGAGGAATCAGTAAGAGTAGTTTCGATGGACGTGGCAACTATACACTAGGGTTCACTGAGTATGCTGTTTTCCCTGAAATTGATCCAGCAACAGTCGAGAAGCTCCAGGGGCTTGAAGTGGTTATCGTAACATCGGCAACAAATAATAGTGACGGACTTAAGCTTTTAGAAGCACTCGGTATGCCTTTTGAGAAGGGGGAAAACAAGTAAGAGCATTGTCTTTTGAGGCAAGTAAGCTTATAATAATCAACTATGGCAAAAACATCAGATATCGTTAAATTCCAGAGAAAGCAGAAGTTTGAAGTACGCATGGTTAATAGGTGCGCACTTTGCGGACGTTCACGAGGTTACATGCGAAAATTTGGTCTTTGCAGACTTTGTTTTAGAGAGAGAGCATCAAAGGGTGAATTGCCAGGAATATTAAAGGCAAGTTGGTAAAAATATTATGTATCACGTAGCAGATTTTATTATTAGAATTAAAAA
>JAGOPV010000026.1 GCA_017991775.1 Candidatus Levyibacteriota bacterium
GGTAAGAGACCCCAAGGTGCATGTGGTCGACTACGCTGATGTAGTGATGAATGCTTCTTGAAGATCTTTCGACCTTACGGTGCTTTGTCGGCTACGCCGACTGGGAAATGTGCTGCTCGTTAGAACTCCTTCGAGCTCTTGAAATCAACCTATTGCAGTCTGTTGCAAGAATTCCGATATCATGTCGGATTTCCTTGAGTCGGTCTCGGGTAATCACGTCCTTGATGTGCCCTCGTGCATCAATAGAGCCTTTCAGCTCCTTGTCGAGAGCATTGAACCTTTTTTTAAGGCCATCTTTCTCACAAAGGAGTCCTCCAGCTTCGAAGTGTTCTTTGAGTTTCTTGATGTCAGCGCTGCATCCATCATGGATGTGTTGGCACTCAGAACGGCTCATAAATACCTCCTAACAGATAAAGTCTCTGCGCGAATTCGCAGTTCCGGAGATTATATCAAAAACAGAGCATTTTTGATTTTTGTACGATGTATTAATGCATCGTACAGTTTAGGAATGGCTTTGGAGGGTGATTTTGGCAAGAAAAAGCCCGCTGGTCTGATCGCAAAAATGCGACAAGACAAGCGGGCGCGTGTCTGACCGTGTGGGTCAGCTGAGATGGATTCCAAGGTCTGAGGTCCTACTGGCAATATCCTTACATTCTGCTCTGAGCTTTTCGACAAGTCTACGTGCCCGTTTGAGCTCATTGAACTGGAGCTGTTTGCTTGCCTCATGGACTTCTTGGGAGATGTTTCTCCACGTCGCATTGAAGCGGGGGTCACCGTCCAGAATGAATCGGAATTCGTGGTATGTCTGCTGCTTGCGTCTGAGAATAGCGTCAAGCATGGGCACAAGACCCATGCTCACCCGATGCTTCTCTTGTCGCGCACATTCGTCTTCGAATTTTTTGATATCGTCTCGAAATCTCCGAATGCGAGCCTCATCTTCGACGAGAAGCAAGGTGCCACCCTCTCCCGGGTAGAAGCAGCTGCTGTATGCGGAACTGATGACCAAGTATTTCTGGTACATCATCGTGCTTGACTTGATGAGATTGGCGTACTGCACTTCAATACGATCCTTTCTCTCCCGTGCACCAGTGAAAATTCGCTTTCGACGGGTAGCAGATGGCTGTGGCATTAAGATCCTCCTTGGAATGTGAATGATCCTGCTAAAAGTTGCAGTGGTGTGATTATAGCAAAAAATGAGGCTAGAAAATAGCTATGGGCCTTATCTTGTAGTTTCTTTGTACGATGCATTAATGCATCGTACAGTTGGGGAATGGCAGTGGGGGGTTATTTTGACAAGAAAAAGCCCCCGGTTTGTGGCGGGGGCAAAGATATTTGTGATAGAAATGTAAATCAGATATCGGTGATCTTTCGATCATGGGAAAGTTCGCTGAGACTTTTGAGTGCCTCATCGCGAGTCGCTTCGACCCATGCTGAATCTTTGCCGAACAAATCGGCAATCGCTGCATCGGACATGGCCGGCATATTGCTCAGGCCAAACGTTCGAACTATGACGTCGCGCTGGTCTGGGCTGAGCTCGTCGAGCCTGCGTTCAAAGATTTTTTTTAGTGTGCCATCCGGTTCGATGCGCAAATCCATGTCTGCTGGGTCAGGGCTTGTCAGTCCCAACCCTTCAGCTAGCGGAACAAAGATTGGATTACTCATTCTTAGCTCCTTCTCTCGCCTGATTTAAAGTTCGCGCAACTGCGAACCCCTAAGGCAAGACATAAAGATGCTGACAACATCCTCATGTCTGGACTTTGGGAAAGTGTACGCCGGGAGGGATTTGGTTCGACATGTTCACCATGAACTTCTCACCCTCCGATGTCTCTTGCAATCTCAATGTGTTCACACTGAGCTTGCCGAAGTGTACGCCTGGAGGGATTCGAACCCCCGACCTCATCGTTAGAACCGACTTGCTCTATCCAGCTGAGCTACAGGCGCATAAAGGTATTATAGCATCTAAGCCTATATAGGCAAAATATTCTAGAATTTGATTATCAGAGTCAGTAGTAGATTCAGGAGCGTATTTGTAGTAAAATTACGCAGCAAGGTAAAAAGCGGGCTTGCCCGTCATAGCCTTGGCGACGACGGGGAATAGCTCAGTTGGCTAGAGCGCTCGGTTTGGGACCGAGAGGTCGGAGGTTCAAGTCCTCTTTCCCCGACTCATTCAACATAGGTTTTTTGAACATCTTTTTTCTTCGAATATTTGACAAGGCTAGGCTCTATTCAATATAGTTAAGGAAGTATGGTAAGTAAATTTTATAAATACCTCCTCCACAATCAAGTCATCCTCGCGCTATTCTTGGTCATCATGGGATGGTTTATATTCCAAATTAGAGGTATCATCGTCTCTATTTTCCTTTCATACGTCATCATGGCTGCATTATTTCCAGCTGTGAAATATCTTCGAAGCAAGCGCGTCCCGCATGTTCTAGCTGTTCTAATTCCGTATATCGCAGTTTTTCTTCTCGTCTTTATGTTGATTATTCCACTCATACCATTTGTAATGGATCAGATCAGCTCACTCTTAAAGAACTTTCCAACATATCTTGAGGACTCAGGAAGAACATTTGGCTTTGATATTAACCCGCATCAGATCCAAGACTATATCTCCAAAGAGGTAGGCTCAATTGGTAAGAATGCGATCGGTGTCACGGGCAAAGTATTTGGCGGAGTGCTTTCTACCCTCACAGTTCTCGTAGTTGGCTTTTATTTCTTGATGTATAGTGAAGCTTTTAAGCATCGAGTCGCTTCTCTTTTCGATCGTGAGCATCGAGATCATGTAAAGCAGACAATGCAGCTGATTGATGAGAAGCTAGGAGCTTGGCTTCGAGGCCAGGTCGTGCTTTGTTTTGCGATCGGATTGACGACATACATTGTCTTGAGTGCGATTCAGATGCCCTATGCGCTCCCGTTAGCACTTATTGCTGGGATGTTTGAGATCCTTCCGACCATCGGACCGATCGTGTCTGCGGTACCGGCAGTTATTGTAGCTCTTACTATTTCGCCAACTATGGGCATCATTGTTGCGATAGTATATCTGTTGATCCAAGCACTCGAGAACAATCTTCTTGTTCCTAAGATCATGCAAAGAGCAGTCGGACTGAATCCAGTAGTTGTCATTCTGGCAATTATGATTGGAGCTAATTTGATGGGGATCTCTGGAGCACTCCTGGCTATACCTTTTGTGTCATTTGTGATTGTACTCTTTAAGAGCATCACCTTAGATCAGGATAAAGAATAACTACTTTTCAGCAATAATGAGGGTCCAAGGAGTTGGATACAGCATCTTCTTCACTTTAATTTTCTTTCCCACAAATTTCTTGAACTGCCAGAATGCCCAGTGATTGATATGCTCGATGTCGTTGCCAAAGCGTGAGATATTCTTACCTCGTGCAAGATTGCCAAGCATAAAGAATGGCTCATTAGGAACTGAGAGGACGCAGTACTTCTTACTAACTCGTACAATCTCACTAAGAGCTTTCTCTGGATCATCAAGATGCTCAAGAACTTCGCTGCAGATCACGACGTCAAATGAGTTATCTTTGTATTTAAGATCGTATGCACTCCCCTTCTTCAATATAAGCTGTGGATGTTCTTTTTGTCCTAACTTAATTGCTAATTCTAAAAAGTCTATGCCTTCAAGGTGCTTACCTACCTTTGCTTTGCGAAGTCGCTCAAGTGTGAAACCCTCTCCGCATCCTACATCAAGAACTGTGGTAGGTTTGAGAGTCTTAACTTCTTGAACAAGTGTGGTCGTAAATCGATCCAAAAGAGTTCTCTGGAGAGAGCTTTGTGTCTTATGTTTGCGGTAGTTGTCAGTTGTTTTCATATCTATGTTCATACTTTTGGCCGCAAAAGTATGCAAAAGCTCTCACCTGAAAGTCGGTCTAATTTATTTATTCGCTTATCGGGGGAATCTCTTCCCCCTCATCCATTCGTCTTTCAGACGAAGTCTGAGCTCCCCCTGAATGCTCACCTCATAAATCTTAACGACCTTTGTTTCAATGGTGATTTTACGGGAGAATTTAGATCAAAATAGCTTGGAGCGGGTGAAGGGAATCGAACCCTCGTGACAACTTTGGAAAAGTTGCGTTCTACCATTGAACTACACCCGCGGAGTAACTTTAGAGATTATAGCATTTTAAGAGTGATTTTGTGAAGATTAAGTTGAATCTGAGGCACTATTTACAGTACAATACACATGCTAGATTAAGCCGCGGTGGTGAAATGGTATACACGGGGGCCTTAAGAGCCCTTGTTCGCAAGGACGTGGGGGTTCGAGTCCCCCCCGCGGCACATTGTTAATAGTAACAAGTTAATTTAGTAAATATGGTGGCTATAGCTCAGTGGTAGAGCGCCAGCTTGTGGAGCTGGATGTCGCGGGTTCGATACCCGTTAGCCACCCCAA
>JAGOPV010000017.1 GCA_017991775.1 Candidatus Levyibacteriota bacterium
GAATGTAGTCTTCGCATGTGATTAAAAGAATTCTTTAATGAACTGGCGGTGAATCCATCCCTTTATGCTGCTTGTGCTGCTGGATGAGCTTAGGTTGATAAGATAGTAAAGACCTTCGGTTTTCATTACTGGGTATATCTTGCCATAGACTGCCTGACCAACAATTTTTGAGGAGGCGCTACTTTTTTCAAAAACATCTACTTTTTGCCACTGATCACTCTTAATTTTGATATATGCCACCTTTGGTGGTCCGCTTGTTGGAGTAGGAGTAAGAAGAGTTAGCGATCCTTCTAGGCTAGAAATAGGAGTGCTAGTACTAACAAAACCAAGCATCTCATCTCTTCGTTGTACATCACTTCGTAGATTAGTGATTTCGTTTTTCATTCTCTGCATGAGATCCATCAACTCAGCCTGCTTCTTTTGATCTTGGATACTTGTTGTTACTCCTTTTGCTTCTTGTTTGATACTTGCTGGTTTGGAAATTACGCTTTTTGGCTTTAGCAATGTGGGGAAAAAAGTAAATGTAATCAGGCTTATTAGGCAAGCAAGGATTGCGACAATAGTCATTCGATTTCTCGCACCGCTAACTGCCCTGTCGATCGTTTGGCTTTCATCGCCTGATGATTTGACGAGAGACTCTTGGCCAAGCCAAATAAAGTAAAGAATTGGAACGGTTAATAACGTCAGAAGGATATTTTGAGGAGCAGAGAAGTAGAACAATACTCCAATTATTACTGTTACGAAGATAGTAATGCAGTAATAGAAGATCAGTGAAGAGTAATTTTTCATAGGTAATCCTGCCTTAAATCGTATCGTAGTTTGAATACGATGTCAAAAGATTTATGCTATTCTTTTAGAATGCCTGCCTTCGATTTCCTCAAGAATCCAATAACGAAAAAATGGACTATTCTTGCTCCCCGTCGTGCCAAAAGGCCTGACTTCGCTAATACTTCTTTGGACAAGCCAGATATGACTGCAGGTTCTCAGCCCGTTTGTCCATTTTGTCCCGAGAAACTCATTAGTGAAGAAGTACTCTATAGCCGCACGCTCGAAGATGGATCGAAAATCACGGTAGTCCCGAATAAATTCCCCTTTGCTCCAATCCATGAGCTGGTCATCAATACGCAAATGCATGATCTAGACCTAGCGATGCTGCCTGTAGAGCATCTTAAAGGGCTTCTGGAAGTTTATAAGCATCGATTTAACGAGCATCATCATGCGGGCCAAGTCTTCATTCTACATAACCACGGTGAAAAGGCTGGGGAAAGCATCCCGCACTCCCATACCCAGATCGCGGTACTGCCCGAGAAGGTATTTTTGGATGCACCTCAGCTTTCAAGTGTCGAAAAGGACTTATCATCCGCACTCGCGACTGATCATTTTATGATCACGTGTCCCGAGACTTCACAATGGCCAGATGAAGTCTGGGTAGCACCGAAAGCACGTCATAAGATCTATGGCGAGATAACGGATGTCCAGGCAGCTGATCTTGCACATATCCTTTCATCGCTCGTTCGCATGTTCGACCTTCGATATCAAAAAGACTTCCCATTCAATTTTTATATTTACCCAGGTAGTGATTGGTATCTACGCATCATCCCACGCAATAAAGTCTTGGGAGGAGTAGAGGTAGGGACGGGTGTCTTTATCAATTCGCAGCGGCCTTCAGAAACTCTAGAATTCATCAAAGCTCATTTCATCACTCTTGATCCAGACAGACTTGCGAAAGAACATCTCGCAGACTATGATCGCGCCCTCTAATTGACTCTCTAGCCTCAATTTACTACAATTCGCTCTAAGATTGGCATGTGCCTTTCAGTCAGGGAATTCATGGAGGGTTTTTATCATGGGCCGTCCGATGTTAGAAACTGTAAGGGTCGGGGTTTGTTCACTCATTGGGACAGATCTCACCACAGTCAGGCTTGCCGTGTTGGATGGGAATGTCGTTATCGATCTTGCTGAGGCGACTGATGATCCATTCAAGCCATTTATCATCAATTGCTCAGGCGAGCCGTTAAGGGTAGAGGTCAGGCGATGGCCAGAGCAGAAGTCGCTCTTTGTCAGGGCGGGCGAGAGTAATTCTCGGCTCACTATCAACAACCAGAAATTTGTGGCGCAACTCAAGCCTGAGCGGACGACGACCTATTACTTTACGGTATGGGCATCTGTCGTTCTCGATCCGAGTTTTCCGTCCGCGATTCGCGTGATGGAGATACCAGTCTCTCATTACATAGTGATTGTGGCGGGCTCGTCAAGGTATGCGGCACTCATTGGAAGGGAGGAGAACGGAGTAAATCCGCTTGTCAATCGTTTTTTGATGATGCCGCTTGTGGATCATGAGGCTGCTCTCAAAGTTCTTCAGGCATCAACAGAGCCGGTTGATGAAGAAGAATGTCAGGCTGCGCAAGAGGCGATGAGAATTCGTCTCGAAATGGCACACGTCGGCTCGGGTGAGACCAGCGATCACCCTGAGGCGGATGGACCGCCTCGGTAATTTTGGATCTGAGCCAATTTTTTGTAGTTTTCATCCAGCCAGGTACTGCACAGTACCTGGCTTTTTTTTCATCGTTATATTGACTCTTTAGCCTCAATTCATTAAAATCTGCATCAGTTCTTTAATAGTCTTGTGAAGTATTGTCTCTCGATGAACATACGTTCGTCCTGAGACTGTCATTCACAAGAACCAAGGAGGGAGAATGAAGTGGCTATCAACCCCATCGAGCTCCATCTTACTACAACTGGTAGTGATGGAAGGGCCAAAGGCGTCGAGTTTGTGAGGTTGGATAATCGAATCAACGTCAATGTCGTTCCTAGGGATGAGCCCCTTAGTTTCCACATCTTCAATCGTCAGAGTGAGGGTGGAGTCAGAATTCGACCAACATTTCAGACGGAAACAGGGAGATATCGTTTCGACAACAGAAGTCCCGTGGGCTGGATTCTTCCCCAGCAAAGTCTGGTTCTGAATTCACTCCCACCTGACTCAGCTCTACTTGAAACCTCGGACTATCTCCTTGAGGGTTGGCTTTCTGGTCCCGGGGGAGCTATAAAGATCTCCTTCGACTATCAAGGCAAACCTTCTCGCCGGACTCGGATTCTATGGTGTTTTACCGAGCCATTTGAGTACAGTTGGATTCTGCGTCTGGCCACACAAGATCAGTTGGACAGGTACTGCAGAGAGCGCGGTCTCAATGTTACTGGGCGTTCAATTTGGACGCCAGAGGAAGGTGTTCGAAGGCTCAAGTAGGATCTGCTTGTAATTAATGAGGCAAAGACGAGAGTCCTGTCTCTCAATTCATCTACAGCCAGGTGCCATCTTCATGGTACCTGGCTTTTTCATGGGTAGATGTCATACCCATTGATCTTATAGTAAAGATTTATTATAATTCACTTAGGATTCTTTTACTTTTTCGTTAGAAGTGTAGTCCTGGGACTACGCAAAGTAAAGGAGAGAAGAAAATGTCTGATTCCACTTCAGGAAAGAAGTTGCGAGGGTTCGCAACTTTGGATCCAACTCGTAGACGGGAGATCGCGGGTATGGGTGGAAGGGCTGCTCACGAATTGGGAGTTGCCCACACGTTTACCCCTGAGCAGGCCCGCGAAGCGGGCCAGAAAGGGGGCCGAGTGGTAAGCGTCAATCGCGAGCACATGGCCGAGATTGGTCGCAAAGGAGGAAAAGCTCGCAGCGAAGACTAACGACCTCTATTCGTCAAATGGACGGGGAAATTTGTCATGGGACGTAGAAAAAAGTCTGTCTCTTGCGCAGATGATTCTCAGGGAGCTGACGACGTGGGGACAGGCTCAAATTGTCAGCCAAAGTCGCGCGGCTTCGCAGATTTGAGTGCTGAGGCCTTGCGAGAGCTGGGTAGTAAGGGTGGTACCAAAGCTCTTGAGAACGGCACGCTTCATCAGTTTAGTTGCGACGATCAGCGTCGTGGAGGTCAGGCCGGAGGCAAGGCAGTCAGCTCGAATCGAGCACATATGTCTGAACTCGGCAAGATGGGAGCGGCAGCTCTGGCCCTCAGGAGGGCTCGAGAGGCCGGAACTATTCAAGAGTAGATAACACAAACGATGCCAGGTATTTCATCCGTCAGTCGACGGAGGAGTACCTGGCTTTTTTTCTGGTATAATTGCCTCCAGAAATGCACTAGTGAGATCTTGTGTTCGTTCGGAGTTAAACAAGGAGGTTGTGGGAGACATGCTTGTCGTTCCATATTTCAGGAAGGATAGGTCTAGAGATCTATCAAGCATTGTCCTTGCGTCCAGGACCATGCCAAGCCCATCAGTTTCGGGTGGATTTGTATCCTTCTTTAAGGAGTCAGACTTAGTAGGTAGTGCAGTGGAGTTTTGCTGCACACCTAACAAGACTGTGTTTGAGGTAGGTATGGTCGGGGTTTCTCTAGTCGATCGAATCAGGGGAACAGACCGCTATCCGTGCACTGAGCATGGTCTCAGCTTCACAATTACGCAGCTTGAGCGATATCAACTCAAGTCACAGGGTGTGTGGTCTCTCCTGGTCTTGGCTCATCTTGCCTCGGGCGAGATGGAGTCACATCTGATCTTCGTCGTTGACGAATTTACGGTACAATTTGGTGTCACTTCAAAGCCAGTAGCTTGAGGTTCGCCAGGTATTCATTTTTTTGCCCCGTCTCGTCGAGCAGAGCTCATCGGGCGGGGCTTTTTTTTCAGCCATAGGCTGATCAGCCTTTGGCTGACATATTCATGATGATCAGCTCTGACCATAGTCTGATCTAGTACATAAGTGAGAAATTGTGTAGGATAAAGAAAGGGGAATGGCTAGACAGTAGCTTTTTCTTGGATACCAAGGAGCCAGAGGACGGCTTCCTTTTTATAGCGGCGGTCGCCGCGACTATTGATTCGGATAGCAGGCAATTTACCTCTTTTGCCCCATCTTTTGATGGTGAGGGGAGAAACTCTTAAGACTTCAGCAACTTCGCGGACGGTAAGAAGATCGGGTAGGTTTTGGATTGATATCTTTTGATCAGTCATAGGCTTGAGAGTAAATCTCTAATAATCATTGTGGTGATTAAGTGTCTATAAAGTAACAAACTAGAACATTAGTGTCAATAGGGAACTTCCAGAATTTTCCGTAGATTTTTTAAAAGTACCTCTTCATCCCCCCCCCTTTTTTAATTCATTGGACCGATATGGCTCTTCAAATTATTTACACAATAGTTTTTATGAGCAAGATATAGTGTTGACTATAGAATAACTATAGATAGATACCTGGGGTAGCCTTGTTTTGTTCATAGTATCTGTTATAGGTCTAACGATCGAAGTCCTAGAATATGTGGATAAGAGTGGGATATCCACATGAAAAGTTCTCAGTCGTCAGTTATCAGTTTTCTGTCAGTAATTTGGGGTGAATTTCATCAAAGTTTGGTGAAATAACTCATTGTACGGTCTTGATTGATTTGACGTCGATTTGCCTGTGAAAATCCTCATGTACTTCTTGAAATCATTATGTGTTCATTCGGGAATTTAGCCAGGTACGACACTTTGGTGATTTGCGTAAGAAAGGAGCGCTGTGAAAAAGCTGTATTCCTGGGCAAAATGAGTTTTTTGGACCGTATCATATTATATCAGTCGGGTTTTGAAGAAAATTGTAAGCACTCAGAAATTCCAAGTGCTTATCATCATGGAAAACCCATGATTGTTAATAGATTGCCACTAAAAACCCCGCCGTAGCGGGGTCTTCAAGTATCATTTCTAGATTATGATAGTTCTTACTTAAGTTCGACAGTTCCACCTGCTTCGGTAAGCTTAGTTTTAGCTTCCTCTGCTGTAGTCTTGTTAACTGCTGTAAGGATTTCCTTTGGTGCTGAGTCAGCAAGATCCTTTGCTTCTTTAAGTCCAAGAGTTGGAACCAACTCGCGGATAGCCTTAATAACACCGATCTTATTTCCTCCTGCACTAGCAAGAACGACGTTGAAAACAGTCTGTTCTTCAGCTGGAGCTGCATCTGCTGCAGGGCCTGCTGCTGGAGCTGCTGCTACAGCCATAGCTGCTGCACTAACTCCAAACTTTTCTTCTAAAGCTTTAACGAGATCTGAAAGTTCTAGAACAGACATCTCCTCGATTGCTTGCATTAATTCTTCTTTGTTTAATTTTGCCATATGTATCTGTTCACCTCCTTTAAGCTTTCTTTTGCGCGATTGCATTGAGCGTCATAACGAATTGCTGGATATTCCATGAAAGTGAGCGATGAAGACCCTGGATAGGAGACATCATCATGCCAAGTACCTGTCCACGAAGGACTGGAAGTGGTGGGAGAGCAGCGATCTTTAGGACCTGCTCGCCAGTAACTGACTTCTTGTCAAAGATACCGAACTTTACTTTTGGAAGACCAAGCTCTTTGACAGCCTTGGTGATGCCCTTAAGTGGTTCGACGACATCTCCATAGATGAAGAGAACTGCAGTTGGTTGTTCAAAATGCTTTTTATCCTCATCAGAAAGGTCAAATTCTGAGAGAGCGCGAAGCATGAGGGTATTCTTGATAGCTACGAACTCAGCATCTGACTTCTTAGAAGCTTTCTTAAGTCCTTCAAGTTGTAGGTGAGTAAGGCCTTGATAGTTCGCAAAAACGAAAGCATTAGCTCGTGAGACTTTTTCAGTGATCTCAGCAAGGATAACTTCCTTTTTTTGTCTATTTTGACTTACTTTTGTTGATTCGTCTTTCATAATAAAAAAGCACTTCCTAAGAAGTGCGTATAGCTAGAAAAAATCTAGTGTAGTGCGCCTCGGTAAGACTTATTTGTCTGCTTACTGTCTTAGGACTTACGTATAATAGCACAATGCACTCTGTTTTTCAATGCTAGGAGGATATTAGGCCGGTGCGTTCCATTTCTTCATCAAATGTTGGGAGGCCCTGCTCACTTGGATTTCTACTCGTTGAATATCCATCTGGATTTCGTGGTGATCTATCAGGGTCTATTTCATTTAGTAAATCAGGATGAATTGTATAAAAGTCTCTTACCTTCTGATCAATTCTTGCAGTATTTTCTTTAATTTTTATATTCATCATAGACATCCAGTCTTGAGCTTTGGTCAGTCCCTCTGATTTTAAGACAAGGGCATATCCTGCTGCTAGAAATGCTGCCGAATGAGTGGGCGGGACGGGGCACTCAACTTGCGTTAAAAGCGTCTCGATTGCTTTGGGGGTAGCATCAATTGCCACAAATTTTTCTTCAAAATCCTGCTGAGAAAGTTTTTGATTCTTTCTTGCACTGCGAGCTTTCTCTTTGATTTGTTCAAATGTTAGTAGCGTTTCGCCAAGGAAAAGGAATTCATGGTGTGGCTTGAGATTATCATGAGCTAAGCCCACTATTTTGTATGAAGTCAGGCTATTATCTTCTAAATTAAGCTCCTCGTGTGCTTCTTTGACTAGGCCTGCTCTGATATCAGTGGTTGCTACAGGCTTGAGCCTCCCTCGATCGGGAACTTTCTTGCCATCAGCAGTTACTCTCGTTCGATCGTGGTCCATGAGAGCATCAAAGTATCCGGCTGCGCTTGCTCCAGGTACGCCTGCAAATGAAGCATTTCCTGTGATCTTGCCATCTTCAAGTCGTTCAAACTCAGCCCGATGCTGGAGGATGAATTTGTTATCGACTGTCTTGATAATGGCACTCACTCCACTTGCGCTAGCAATATTTTCAAGTTCAGGATTCATGTCGGGTTTGGAAAGTTTGTTATAGGCGGGAAAGCTTACAGCGCGTGTCTTTATGTTGAGTACGTTGCCGACTAGTTGTGGATCTTCAATGCCTACCTTAACTCCCAGAGTCGTCCAGATCTGTGCACCCTCTACAAGTCCTCGCCTCGTTTTAACGAGATCTCGCTCGATCTGTGCGTGAGCGAGTTTGTTAATCCAGTTTTTGAGAAAGTTAGTTGATGTCTCAGGACCTATCTCTCGATGATATGCCAGCGGACTAGTTTTTGGATCCAGAGCCTCTCGTGGAAAGTCCTTATCATACCCAAATCTATCAATTTCGGCCTTCATACCAACTCTCAGACTTTCTTTTTCATCATCTGTCATACTGAGATCATGAAGAGGTTTGCCGTCCTTGCCGCGGTCTCGTCTATAAAGTGACTCTACAGTCTTAACTTCAAGACCATTTGGATCTGAAGTCAAAAATTCTATGGTAAATTTCCCTCCATCAAATGTGGGCTTGCGCTCTGTGTGTTCTTGATGTGCTAAAGGTGAGGTCTCAGTCATTATCTTGAATTTTAGTGCAAGTGGTGAGTACTGTCAAAAGGAAGAGATGACGCTACAGTGGTAGTTCGTTGAGGACTTCAAGAGTTCCAAGGGCGAGGTCGTCGTTTGTTCGCACATCTATTTCATATCCTGGATCTGCTTCGATGAGATCTTGGACATCTTCTTTTTCACCTAGATAAACGAATTTGACAGAGTAGTCATGTTCTTGAACAAGCTCATTGTCGATAGCAGCATCAGCGATCTCAAAATCACCTCTACTGTCACCAAAAATGACAAATGATTCTGGCTCAATTCTTTTTTGGATGACCCAGTTCAGGACTTGTTCAGTTGCGAAGACTTTATTCTCTCTTTTATCGCGAATATTGACTGCAATACGATCATTATGGATTTCATAATGTTCTGACAAGCTTGAGAGATCAAGATGGTTTTGGACCTCTTCTGCGAACTTAATTCGATCAAGATTGAACGCAGCTAGATCTATGCCTTTTTGTAGTTTGGCTGTAAATTGAGTTTCTTTTTTCTCAAATGTCATTGTTTTAGAGTACTTGCCAGAGACTAATTCTTCACAGAACGAGAGTAAAGCTGGTGGAATGCTGATTGTGGGATCTGTATGGATATGGCGGCTTCCATCATCATAATTGATTGAAGAGCCTCCAAATTCTGCAGAAATAAAGAGATACTTGAGGTCATTTGGGTCTAGTACGAGGTTCTCGATTTTGGAGACAACATTATCGATAAGCCAAGATGTTGCACGACCAGTGATAAGAGCTATTGGTCTTTGTGAGTGAAGTTCTGCTGCGATTCTTTTGAGGATAGCGATCTGTGTGACCTTCTCAGTCTTGGGATCTACAATCGGTCCATCAACATCAAAAAGAAACATGCGAGGAATGTGGATAGTGTCGATGTTCATTACTTAGAGAGAGGTTACATCTAGGTGGATAGCTGGCGACATTGTACTTTTAAGCGTCGCATTTTTGATCTGTTTTCTGTCGATGAGAGAGATGACAGCTTTTGCATTTTCCTTGATCTTTGTATCACCAAAAGATACTTTTCCAATTGCGATGTGAAGAAGTGGAGCTTTAGCCTCTGTCTTGAAATTGATCTGACCACCCTCATACTTTTTAGCGACCTCATCTGGCTTTGTTGTGACAGTTCCATTCTTTGGATTTGGCATAAGACCACGAGGTCCAAGGACGCGTGCTGCTCGTGCTAGTTTTGGCATCGCATCTGGTGTGGCAACAAGGATGTCAAAATCAATAGTTCCTGATTCAATTGCTTTGATAAGAGTCTCAAGAGAAGTCTGATCTGATCCATCAGCAATTTTTACGCGAGTAACTTTACCTGTGCCGTGTGGAAGTGTAACACTGCCTGAGATACCAGTCTCAAGAGTTGTGAAGTGTAGTTCAACAGTCTCATCAAACTTAGCTCTTTTAAGCGAAGGTAGGAGAGTAATGGCATCATTGAGAGAATACAGCTTTGAACTATCAACGAGTTCTGCTTTTTCTGCATATGATGTTGATCGAGTTCTCTTTGATTCTTTAAACTTATCCTTTTTCTGCTTTGAAGTTGTAGGAGCGACTTCTGGAGTAGCCTCAACTGGAGTAGTTTCCACAGAAGATTCTGTAGCTGCTATTGCAGCCTTTTCTACTTTACGAGCCTCAGACTTTTTCTTTGCTTCAATTGCCTGCTCTTTCTCAGCTGCTTCATCACCCAATGCTTTTACTCTAATTTTTCCCATTAGCTTGCTACCTCCACGCCCATACTTCGTGCTGTTCCAGCTACGATATTTGCGGCCATTTCCATATCTTCTGTATTAAGATCTTCCATCTTTTCTTTTGCGATTTCCTCAACTTGTGCACGAGTCAAAACGCCAGCTTTCTCATGACCTGGTTTTTGTGCGCCGCCACGACCAAGAGCTTTCTTAATAAGTTCTGCCATAGGTGACTTCTTAATAATAAAGGTGAAAGTGCGATCCTCATAAATAGTGATGACCGCAGGGATGATATTTCCCTTCATTTCATTTGTCTTGTCATTGAATGCCTTAACAAATTCCATGATAGGAATACCGTGGGGACCAAGCGCAGTACCAACAGGTGGTGCTGGTGTAGCTGCTCCTGCAGGAATATTAACTTTAACGATTGTTTTAACTTTTTTTGCCATAGTTTTGTTAGTTGGAAGTGCGAGTGGGGAATTGAATAAGAGGACTTTGAGGTCTTTTTAGTCAATCTCCGGTTCTAGCGTTTAGGTAAAAATACCTAATCTCCCATCTGATTAATATCTATTATAGTATGTTTAGCTTCAAATGACAAGCCATTGGAAGACTAGCACTTCTGAACTTGTAGGAAGCATACTGTCCTTCGTCAAGCTCAGGATTTTCTTAGATCTTTTGCACCTGCAAGAAATCTAACTCAACTGGAGTTTCGCGACCAAAGATACTGACCAAGACGCGTAGCTTTCCACGAGCTTCGTCAATGTTATCAATGGTGCCAAGAAAGTCTGCAAAAGGACCGTCGATGATCTTGACAGCCTCACCCATGGTGAATGCAGTCTTGTAGAGTGGCTCTTCTTGGGTCATGAACTGTTGGATAGCTGCAACTTCCTTCTCAGAAATTGGAGTTGGCTTGTTGCCAGCGCCAATGAAAGCTGTGACACCTTGAGTTGTGCGAACAAGGAGCCAAGACTCATCATCGAGGATCATCTTAACAAGAACGTATCCCGGGAAGATCTTTTCAGATACTTCCTCTTTTTTACCACCAGATACTTTGATGGTTTGACGGGTAGGTACGATGATGTCAAAGATACGATCCTCAAAGCCCATGGTCTCAAGGCGCTGCTTGAGGTTGCGAGCAACTTTGTTCTCGTGACCTGCATAGGTATGAACGATGTACCATTTTGCATCAGGCGATGCAGCTGCGGCCTTGATCTCTTCTTCAGATAGGCCAACTCGCTCTGGCACGACTGGTGCCATAGCTGTTTCATCAACGATAGGTGTTTTTGTATCTGTCATATTATTTAATTAGTACTTCTGTAATCTTTGTAAGGATAAGATCTATCCCTCCAATGTAAATTCCAACGATCAAGCTGATAAAGAGAACGATGATCGTTAATTTCGTTAGCTCTTCTTTTGTCGGCCATACCACTTTCTTTAGCTCATCGTATGTTTGAGTTACAAAAGTGATTGGTGATGTCATAAAGTAAAAAGCCATCCCACAAGCGAGACGAGCTTCGAATTAGGATTTAATTTTATCAGATCCGGCTTGACATGTAAAGGATGGGGCGTTTACAATGAGTTTTAATCGCCATGAAAAAGATTAGAAAAGCAGTCATCCCCGCAGCTGGATTTGGCACTCGATTTCTCCCACAAACAAAGGCTATGCCTAAGGAAATGCTCCCGGTCGTTGATAAGCCTATTATTCAGTACATTGTAGAAGAACTTGTTGATGCAGGAATTCAGGATATTATCATTGTAACTGGATATCATAAGAGATCCATTGAGGATCATTTCGATCGACCAAGTCTTGAACTGATTGAGAATCTGAGAATGGGCGGGGAGAAGAAGAAGCATCTTATAGATCAGATTGAGAAAGTTGCGAGCATGGCCAACTTCGTCTATGTCAGGCAAAAAGGTCCATATGGCAATGGTACTCCACTTCTAAATGTTAAGGAGATCATAGGAGATGAACCTTTTATCTATACCTTTAGTGATGATTTCATCAAGGCTGAGCCAAAATCACGTTTTAAGCAGATGATTGAGATCTATGAAGAAATGGGATGCTCTGTGCTAGGTAGTATCAAGGCAAATAAAGATGAGGATTATGATAGATATGGTTTTGCTGGAGGTCAGACTCTGAGGGATGGGCTAATCGATGTCCAGACGCTTATAGAGAAGCCTGGTAAGGATAAGGCACCATCAGATCTGGCAAATGTAAGTGGTTTTCTTTTTACACCAGACATTTTTGATTATCTAGCTCAGGCAAGAGAGTCTTTGCAAGAGGGAGCAGAGCTTTACTACAATGATGCCCTAAAGCTCATGATCGGAGATGGTAAAAAAGTCTTGGCGGCAGAGATAATGAATGGCAAATACTATGATACTGGAAACAAGCTAGAGTATCTAAAGACTGTAATTGAGTTTGGTATGAAGCACCCTGAAGTGGGAGATGCATTTAAGAAATACCTTCAAGAACTCTCTCTTTCCTAATTGCCGCGTCGTGCTAATATAGATATATGCGCAAAAATATCCCGTTTTTCCTCGTCGGTGGGGGATTTTTTTTAGGGTTTATTCTCTTTTCCTATCTTGTCCATAAGGATATTTTCACTCAAATAGATTTTAATACGACTGTTCGTCTCCAAGATGCTATCTCAAGGAGATTTGATTTCATCTTCTCGCTATTTAGCGATATAGGTAATTTTGAGACACTCACAATTGTTCTGATCGTGATCCTTGCATTCCTGCGTAAAATTCTTGCGGGCATCATCCTTTTTGCAGGCTTTACTTTATTTCATGTGATCGAAGTGTTTGGAAAGTATTTTGTTGATCATCCACCTCCACCTCAATTTATGTTGCGAACGCAAGATATCGTAGAAATGCCACAGTTTCATGTTAGGGCGGAGTTTTCCTATCCATCAGGGCATAGTGGGAGGACTATTTACCTCTCTGTCATTTTGCTCTATATGATTTGGAGGAGTACGAGATTTCCAAAGTTCGTGCGGTATGGACTTATACTGGCGGTGCTCGTTTTTGATGGAGTTATGCTCATTTCAAGAGTCTATTTAGGCGAGCATTGGCTTACAGACGTAATTGGTGGAGTGCTTTTGGCTTGTGGCATCAGTATTTTTGGACTTGGATTCATACGACGAACTAAGAGAGTTAAATCAAAAAAAACTGAGTCAATATCTAAAAGCCTCTTTGCTTACCGAGCCTAGCACAAGCAATAGCCCTCATGTATAATGTGGCGATACTATAGTGCTCAGCATTATAGATCAATATATGGCAAATCTTCTGGCAGAAAGATTAGACAAGGCAATCTTATTAAAAAGATCATATCCTCGAATCCTCAGTTATTCATTGGCGATTATACTCTCCGCCTTGATTATCACCCTTAAGATTCTTATTAGCTGGCTTTCAGGGGAGGCAACATCTCCATTCATTCTTTTTTTACCAGTTGTTTTATTAAGTGCTTGGTTTGGAGGAGTACGTCCGGGGATTTTCGCAACAGCCTTAACGACACTTTCAATTTGGTATTTCTTTTTATCGCCATATTTTTCATTTAATGTTGCTAACCTTCATAGGGCTACGTTTCTAGAGATAATGTATATTTTGGAATGTGTATTTGTAATAGCACTTGTTTATAAAAGAAATAAGGCTCATACGATTATGCAAGAGAGAGTCGCACAGCAATCAGTTGTCGCGGCAATTGGTCAGCATGGGTTGGAAGAGAAAGACTTAAATGCATTTATGGATAGAGTGTCACGTGCGCTTGCTACGACACTTGATGTTAAATTCGTTAAGATCTTGGAGTTAATGCCAGATGGTAAGTCATTACGACTTAGCTCAGGAACAGGATGGAGGCGAGGCATTGTGAGAAAGACAGTTCTTATGGGAGATCTAAATTCACAGGCGGGATATGCGCTTTCATCAAATCGTCCGATTATTACTACCGATTTAACAAGGGAGAAGAGGTTTCGGGTGGAAAAATTGCTAATAGATCACAGGATTATTAGTGGTATTAGTGTCATTGTCCCGGGTACACCTTCGCCATTTGGCGTTCTGAGTGTCCATTCTGAAAAGAAGAGAAAATTTACTAAAGAAGACGTAACATTTGTCCGTTCTATTGCCCACGTCGTCTCAACTACCATAGAAAGACAGAGAATAAGGCAAGAATTAGAGTTAATGGCGCAAGTTAACTCGAAGATGATTTCATCACTAGATCCAAAAGAAACACTTCAAGGGTTTACACATCTTGTTGTCCCGCGATTTGCAGATGTTTGTGAGATCTATCTTAAAAAAGATGAGAGGTCAGTCGAGCTTGTAAATGTTACAACTATCTCAAAGGAGAAAGATTATTTATTCAAGCAAATCAGTACTCATTATCCACCAGTTGTAGATTCAAAGCGAACCATTGCAAAAGTTATGCGTACTGGTAGGCCGATATTTTTACCTGTTGTACCAAAAGATTATGCCGAATCCATTGGACAAGATGAACGACACATTCAGATAACGCGTAAGCTCAATTTTCAATCTATCATGGTGCATCCACTAAAAATCAGGAGTAAAACGATCGGAGCAATTGGATTTGGAACTGTCGATAACGGTAGGATATTTACACCTCGCGAGTTTTTATTGGGTAAAGAAATCTCAAATAGATTGGCAGTAGCTGTAGATAATGCAATGCTTTATCAGGAGGCAAAGAATGCCGTATCAGCGCGCGATGAATTCCTATCAATTGCCTCACATGAACTCAAGACACCACTTACCTCGATGTTATTGCAACTTCAGTCGGTTCTTCATAGTATGAAAAATCAGTCATTAGCAAACTTTTCGATTGAGAAGACAATGCAAATGATTGAAAGCACGATCGGGCAGAGCAAGCGACTGAGTAAGTTAGTAAATGACCTACTCAATATTTCCCTTATTACAACTGGTCGGTTGGAGCTAGAATTGGAAAAGACCAATCTTACTAAAGTAACAAAAGATGTGATAGATAGATTTGAAGTATCAGCAAAAAAAGCAGGAAGTCACATTAGTTTTGTTGCGCAAGGATCAGTGATGGGTAAATGGGATAAGATACGAATTGAGCAGGCGATCACTAATCTTGTGACGAACGCGATCAAATATGGTGAGGGAAAAGATATTCAGGTAAGTATCAGAAAGGAAAAAGATAATGCTGTCGTGATAGTAGCTGACAATGGAAATGGAATTTCTAGAGATCAGCAAGGGAAAATATTTAATCGATTTGAGAGAGGAGATGTGAAGTCATCAATTCAAGGTTTAGGCGTCGGGCTTTATCTTGTTAGTGAAATTGTAAAAGCGCATGGGGGACAGATCGTTGTTGAAAGCGAGGTCGGCAAAGGTGCGACATTCTCAATCACGCTGCCTTTGTAAAAAAATGGCGAGTCCGATGTGAATCGAACTCGCCAGTGATAATACGGGCAAAGAAAAGGAAATTAGAACTTCTTTTTTCCCCAGTCGGACGCGATGCTACCAACAAGGCCAATCAGGCTGAAGAGTGCAAGGTCCGCCCAGAAGCTGGTCCGCCACATCGTTAGTAGCGGGACAATGCTTGTCCCAATCAAAATCGTTTGAACCGGAAAGCTGCCAAAGATGTGGTATTGCTCCGTTTTCGCCATCCAGGTTTTATGCTCTAACTTGAAGTGGTAGAGCCCCAAGAGGATGTTGATCCCGGCCGCGATCAGACCGATTCCGATGAACCCCAGGAAAATCCAAGCTTCGGTGTACCAGGCCTCAGCATTCCATTTTTGGAGTGCGAGTCCGGCGAATAGTCCGTACAGCGGTATGAAAATACATTCGCCGTACATAAACGAGTTCCAGTACCTCAGCCATACTCCATCAGCTACCCCCTCGCGGAAATAGAGTCTAAGAGCATTCATCATGACAAGACCGAAAAAGAGCGGTAACATTGCTCCCCAGGGTCCAGTCAAGGAATAGATTGGCTGGATATGCGCGTTGCTTAGCCAGTCTAGAAGTTCCATTCTTGCTTCCTTTCTTAAAGTGCGTGAGAGCTGCGCATGCAGCCTCTTTCAGAGCATTTGGAAATGGCTTTGAACGATGGAATTGTAGCAGCATGAGGGGTAAATATCAAACTATAAGACTAAATAGTGGTAACGAGGAAAAAATGACGGTCTCGCTTTTGGGGCAAGACCGTCAGGTGTGAGTTAGATTCCAGGATCATTTCTGGTTGGGAGCCAAATTGCGTCGTAGACCAGAAAGCCTACATACAGAAGGATCGCACATACAACTCCTTTCAAGGCGAACTGGGATCGCTCTGTCGAGCGAGTCGCAATCAGCAGGACGACGCTTTTGATTATGAGAAAAGTGAGGAACGGCCAGACCACAAAAGTGTGGTAGAGCTCACTTGGCTTCTCGATAAGGTATCTCCAGCTGACGCCTCTGTTTTGGACAGCGCCATTGAAAAGGGCCAGTCCGACTAGCACTCCGCAGAGTGCGAGGATGAGCATAAATTCCTTGCTGTCATACCAGCGTCTTGTTGAATGATACTCGCCTAGACCGTACGAGGCGAAGTATGCGAAAAGTGGAATGGCGATCGTATCGCCAAGCCAGAACGCAGTCCACCTGCTAAGGTAGAGCTCGTGTTCGAAGATTACCCTGATCAGAGTCATCATGCCAATCGTGAAAAAGAAAGCGAAGAACGCTGCCCAAGCAGGCATCAGTCCTCCAAATCCTTTCTTTGATAAGAGTTGAATCTTGGATGTCACGTCTCAGATCCTTTCAATGTGCAAGGGCCCATCAGCAACGCTGTGGGTTTATGGGGGAAGTATAGCTAAAGATGCCTGAAATATCAAACTATAAGTCTACCTTTGCTTCTTGAAGACCGAGGTGACGATGCGTTTGACGCGTGTGATTGCTGCCTTTTGAGGTTTTTCTCCATGGACAGTATCAGACAGCTTTTGTACTGCGATTTTTACTTTTGTTGTATTAATAGTCTTGTCGTGTTCATCCCAGCTTAGACCTAAATTTTGGATGAATTGGCGCTCAACCTGATTGGCCATCTCATGGA
>JAGOPV010000018.1 GCA_017991775.1 Candidatus Levyibacteriota bacterium
CATCTTGGTGCATCAATACATCCTGCAGTCTATTGGAAGATAGCACACAGTCAGGGATTCAAATTAGATCAGAAAGACTATCACGAATTCAGAGACTATATTCGACTGAGCATCAATGGCAAAATGCCTTTGGATAAATATTTTAAGGAGATCTATCATCCTCTTCTTGATCGACTTTCTTCAGGTACTCATGCTGTTGAAGAAGCAGCACACGAGATAATTGGCGGCGCCTATCGCTCAAGCAACATCACCCTCATCGAACTTCGCACCAATCCTATGAAACACAATCATAATGGCACTGTCGATCTTGATCACATCATCATGGCAATCCTGCGAGGTATGGAAAAAGCACTTCTCGAGTATCCCAAACTATCTGCAGGTATTATTTTCTGCCTTGCTCGAGAATTTTCGTATGAACAAAATGAGATTATTGTGGAAAAAGCTATTAAGTATCGAAGAAGGGGAGTGATAGGCATTGATGTCGCAGGACCAATCACAAAAGGATTTCACTACAGAGACTATGCGAAGCTCTTCTTAAAAGCACATCGAATTGGATTAAAGGTAACAGTGCATGCTGGAGAGGTGCGAGATCAAAATGACATGTGGGAGGCACTTCAATACGTAAAGCCGAATAGAATTGGACATGGGATTCACGCTGCAACTGACAAAGCTTTGATGAAAGAGCTCGTTAAGCGCCAAACTGTTCTGGAAATTTGTCCTCTCTCAAACATTGTGACCGAAGCTGTGGAAAATATTGATGAGTTGAAAATGCACCTTCGAACACTTATTGAGAACAAAGTACTTTTCACTATTAATACTGACTGGCCCGAGATGATTGAAAGAGCGCATTTGAAGAGACAGTTCCAATTTTTAGTGAGCGAAGGGATTATGAGCGAGGAAGAAATTAAGAAATGCAACAAGATCGCTTTCGCCTCATCTTTTATCAAAGGCACAGGCCTTGATGCCTATCTTTAGCCAACAAATTCTCGCTGACTTAGAGTGCGAGATCCAAGATTCGCAAGCTCAGGCTTAACTTCAAGAACCCTATCTCTAGCAACTGCCTCATCTAGTGTCTTGGGTGACCTTCCTGAGCGGATATCATACTCTGCCAAGTTATCCGCAAACTTTCTTTCCATATTTTCTAACGCTCCACGCTCACTACTTGTGTGCTCATCTTGAAAATAACCAAGTATTGATTCATCCTGGGGAGACGTGCCAATAACAGGGTCTGAATGTTCATCGCTGAAGTAAATATCCCTAATAACGACGCCCCCAGGCGCATCGGCCTCTCTTGCTTGGGCTGCTGCCTCCTGTTGGGATATTGCCAAATTGATAGATTGCCTTACGGCCTCAATAGAAGGAGGGGATTGATCTCTTTTTTCAAATTCAACCATGCTTAATAATTTTCTCCTGCATTCGTAATTAAAATATCATGTGGATGGCTTTCGGTCAATGAGGCTTGCGTGATCTGCAAGAATTCAGCTTTTTCCCAAAGATCTTCGACTGATCTTGCACCAACATAATACATTCCTGACTTTATCCCACCGATTGACTGCTCTATCAGATCTGAGACAGTGCCCTTAATTGGCACCAGCCCTTCAACTCCTTCTGCCACGAGGACTCTATCTTTATAGTAGCTCTTGCCGTGGAACTCATCCTCAGATTTGATCTTGGCACCTTTCTTCATCGCAGCAATTGATCCCATACCTCGATACTCTTTGAACTTATAGGTATTTTGCTTGGTGAGAATACTTTGGAATCGATGGGGGACCTGTGCACGTGTGAGTGTATGAACTTTACCCGGTGACTCAAGTGCTGAGGCAAAGAAGGAGCCCATCATCACCGTGGATGCTCCAACTGCCAACGCCTTGACCATATCTCCTGAATACTTTATGCCTCCGTCTGCAATAACTGGGATATTACCAAATTCTCGAGATGCTCTCACTGTCTCCATCAGTGCAGTGACCTGTGGCACACCCATGCCACTGATAATGCGTGTCGTGCAAATTGCACCTGGACCCATCCCAACTCTAAGCCCGTCCGCTCCAGCCTGAATAAGCGCCTTGGCTCCTTCATATGTAGCGATACTCCCACCAATTACATCCAGTTTTGGGTAGTTCTTCTTAATAAACCTGATTGTCTCAATCACAGAAAGGCTGTGTCCATGCGCTGAATCGACAAGGACGGTGTCGACTTTGGCCTTAACAAGAAGCTCCACTCTTTCTTCAAATCCTTTTGATGATCCAACAGCAGCCCCAACTAAAAGCCCTTTGTCCTTAGCTTTTTTAACATGGCTGGCCTGAGACAGGGGAGTGAGGTTGCGATGAATAATCCCTATACCACCCATGAGAGCAAGTGCAATCGCCATTTTAGATTCTGTAACAGTGTCCATAGGGGAGGATACGAAGGGGGAGTCAAGGGTGATATTTTTTGTAATACGTGTCCTAATAGAGATGTCGCTACGAGAAAAGTCAGCAGAGCCTGGGACAAGGAGGATGTCGTCAAATGTAAGACTCGGTGTGATCTTAAGTGGACCCATACTCAAATATAACGTCCAAGGCGGGCGTCGTCAAGTGCGGATTAGTTATCCACAGTAAGCAATTGTATACATCTCCTGCTAAGCTGTGAAAAGTGTCCTATAAGTCGTGAAATAACTATATCATATGTGATCATTCGTATTTTTTTCTACCCTACTCTTCCCTGCTTTTTGAGGCCAATTTTAATTTCTGAGGTAAGAATTCTTTAAATAATTAAATATTCAACTTCTAAATATTTCGTGTGTACCAGGGGTGGGTCACGATCCCACGACCTCGGCGTTATGAATGCCGTGCTCTAACCGGCTGAGCTACCCTGGCTAAATTCACCCTACTTCCCTATTTTTAGCCTCCAAAGTATATCAGTTTGACCGTGCCTGTAGCAAATGCTATACTTTCATTCACGCGCGGGGTAGTGTACGGTGCACAAAGGGCTCATAATCCTTTAGGCTGGGTTCGATCCCCAGCCCCGCAACATAGATCTATTTTTCTCCAAAAATGAGCTCGAGCCATTGCCTCCAATGAGGCTGTATAGGCTCAATTTTTTCAGTCTTCTTAAGTGATGCATTCTTATCTAAGATAACAACCTGCTCCCCTGGCCTACCCATAAATAATTTATTTCTCGCCTCTTCTTCAATAAAATCGACTCGTTTTACTCGCGCTAGCTCATCTTTCAGCTTTTCCTGCTCATTTTGCTCTTTTTTAAGCTCATCTTTGGCAACAATTATGAGATCCTGCTTTTGCCAGAGTCCATAAATAGATCTCACGAGATTATTTACAATATAAAGCGAGACAATCACGATGAGGATATAAGCAACTTTTTTCATTAGATTTTTAGGATTAGTAGATTGACTCCTTGAAATTTTGTTGATATTATGGGATAATCAATCCTATGCAGCCAACAAAGATTAATGACGCCCACAAAATGTTCATTGATTACCTTAAGGGTAAGAAGCACTCCAGTGCTACCATTCTAGCATATGGGAAAGATATTGAGCAGTTAGCCTCGTTCTTAGAGGAAATGAATAAGCATCACGTCCATGATGTTGCTGGGTCGGATCTTCAAGCCTTCCTCGCTAAGATGTCTGAAAAGGGATACACTCCAAAGTCATTATCGAGAAAACTTAATTCAACACGTACGTTTTATAGGTTTTTGAAAGTAAATGAGATGATCACTGATGATCCATCACTTTTAGTCTCACATCCTCGCTATGAGCTTGCTCCACCTAGAATTCTTAAACCAACAGAGTACAGAGCACTTCGTGATGCAGCTCGACATGATAGTCGTATGTTTGCGATCATCGAACTCCTTTTGCAAACAGGAATCCGAATTGGTGAACTCGCAGAGCTTCGCATGAGCAATGTTAAGGCAAATGAAATCGATATCACGCCGTATGAGAAGCATGAAGCTCGCACAGTCCCACTAAATAAGTCAGCAAAAGAAGCACTGACACTTTATCTTAAGTCACGACCTGAAGTCGCAGATGATCATGTCTTTATCACAAAATCAGGCAAGCCATTCCTTGTTCGCAATATTAGAACAGCAATTGAACGTTATTTCCGAATTGCAGAGATCGACAACGCAAAAGTAAATGATCTTCGCCACACATTCGTCGCTCACCACCTCAAACATGGCGTATCTCTCGTGCTTCTCTCTAAAGTTCTTGGACACAAAAGAATTTCTACAACTGAGCGCTACTTGGAGTACGTTAAGGACCGAGGCAAAGATACCAACCACCTTTCAGAGCTCTAGTCTCTAATCATCAGATACTAAGATATTCCGATATAAAGATATTCAACTAACACTTTGAGTGATATATTGTATGGATGAGCTATCCAGAAAGAATATCAAAATTCACTGATCTTAATGCTTGGCAAGAAGCTCATAAACTTACGCTGATAATTTATAGTCATACAAATTTGTTTCCGAAAAACGAGCTCTTTGGTTTAACTTCTCAAATAAGAAGAGCTGTGGTTTCTATTGAGTCATGCATTGCTGAAGGCTTCTCTCGCTATCACTATAAAGATCGATTAACTTTTTATTTTGATTCGAGAGGGTCATTAGCTGAGGTCGAAAGCCAGTCAATTACAGCTAGGGACTTAAAATATATTACAAACGAAAATTACAAACAAATTATAGATCAGGCAGAGAAAGTCAGCATCATTCTCGGGGGTCTAATTAGAAAAACTCAGTCACTCTCTGAGGTTAAAATGTGATGACTTAATATCTGCATCTCTAAGTATCCCAATATCCAAGTGTCTACTTGGCCATCTTAAGACACATAAAACTTTCTGCATACTTATAGTCTTTTCCATCTGCATGACGAATTGCCCTCTCTGTCACCCTTTTTTCCACATCTTTGAAATCTGCGAATTGACTCACATGAGCCTCAATCGCCTTCAATTTTTTATCAAAATGACTCGTAATATCCACAAAATGACACGGGGCTTTGTCCCCCCAATTCACTATCCACAACTCATCCACCCTATGTGGCTCAAGTCCTTCCTTTTCATGCTGTGGGAAAGTAAGCCTATCTCGAGATAATGGAAAGACCGCGTCCATCGTCGCAAGACCTGCAGCCCGATGATCTGTGTGATTTACAAAGTGATACCCGTGCTCAAAGGTAGGCTCTAATGCAAAATAAAAGGTTGGATCAAGACCAAGCACTCGACTGGGCTTGACTGTGCGAATGATCCTTACCAGCTCCTCCTTAAATTCCTGACTAACTTCCAGCTGAGTGTCTGGGTGATCTAAAAAGAAAACATCCTTAAGTCCAAGTATTTTCCCTGCAGCAACTTGCTCCCTCTGCCTCATCTGAATCAAGCGCTTTGGAGTCATTTCGGGATCTGAGGATCCTTTGGAGCCATCGGTACAAATGACATAATAGGCATCCCATCCTTCGTCAATGAGCTTAGCAACAGTACCGGAAGCACCAAAATCAATGTCGTCGGGATGTGCGCCAATTGCGAGGAGAACTTTATTTTCCATACTCATGATATTTTAACATGGCCATACTATTCCCTCAATAATAGCTTATCGCCAACTATGTCTACTCTTTCTTTTCCAATTTCATCTCTAACCCTCATACGCTCCAGCATTTCAACGGCTTCTGTAATGTGCACTCTAGGTGTGGTATTAAGAGCATTATGTCCACCTGCTATCGTGTGAAACTGCGCAATATCTTGTCCTTCTAGCATTTCTCTCATTCGTGGCTCTGGAAAAACTGGGTCATCCCAATTGGCTAAGATACCAATATTAATGCCTGTATCCGTAAGTTGTTTTACAAGGTCTGAGGTATCACTTTTTACTAGATAACGAACCTCAGACAAAGCTCGCAAGGGATTCTGGCTGACATACTTGGCTGTCTCCAATGTGGTATTACCAAAATTACGAATGAACTCACCCCTTCTCTGGGTAGAGCGCAACGATTGTATGGAGCGGATCATGTCTTGACCAATTGCCTTACTAAAACTTGTTGAAAGTCGAAGGAATGTATCCTGTCCAATAAGACCAGCCGGATTAACGAGGACTATATTTCGCACTCTCTCCGGCACGAACGATGCAGCAATGAGTGCATTAACTGCTCCCTCTGAGTGAGCAACGATATCGAACTTGTCTATATCATCTTTTGCTTTTATAACAGAGTAAACAGCCTCTGCTTTCCTGTCTGCCTCATTATCAATCTCTGTACCTTTTTCGCCGACTCCAAATACTCCTCTTCTGGGAAATTCAATTCCTATCGACCGGCGGCCCATTTCATTCATTTTCTCAAGCCCAGCTTCATAAGTACCAATTGTTTCACTCCACCCAGGTACAAGGAGAACTGGAACTTCATCTCTCAGAATCTCTGGGGAGGAATCAAGAGTCGTGACTGAACCATCTAGACACGGAATCTTCTCTCTGACATGGTGGTGAATCTCTAATCCGCGTGCTTGATGTTCCATAAAATTTATAAATGAGTATGCTTGAAATCAAACCAAGGGCACCTACCTACCGGCAAACAGGTCAACCTCTATTACTACATGTGGGTGTGCTTGGGATCGAACCAAGGACATCGGCTTTATAAGAGACGCGCTCTACCACTGAGCTACACACCCTAACTGTACGGGAATTGTATCAAAAAAGAGAGGCTAAAAGAAGGCTAGAGCCGAGCGCGCTGACTGATCTCTGCCTCAACGACCTGAGCATTACGACCATATTTAAGTCTAGAGAGCTCTTTTACAAGTTCTGAGACTTTCGGATCCTTGAGACTTCCCTCTTTAGTCATGTCTTTTGTTGTATCAAGTGAGAATGGCGGGACAGGCTCACCATTTACGATAGTTCTCATGTAGCAATTGTACTTATCGACATTAATAAGATCTGCCTCAGTAAAGGTAGGCTGGAATTCATGCTGAAGATAGTTAGCGTCAGTCACACCGACTCTGAATGAAGCGATCGTACCAACATTACCAAAGATAGCATTCTTAACTTCCTCCTCCATCTGACCTACGAACTGATTGGCGACAATCAAATTTAGCCTATACTTTCTAGCCTCTGAAAGAATCTGAGCAAAGTCAGGTGTGGCAAAATTCTGGAACTCATCGACATAGAAGTAAAAGTTCTTACGCTGATCCATAGGGATATCCTGTCTACTCATCGCAGCCACAAGGATCTTTGGAACAAGAACTAGTCCTAAGAAGGCTGAATTCTCCTCGCCGATCTTTCCCTTCGAAAGATTGATCAAAAGAATCTTTTTCGTATCCATAGCCTCTCTGAAATTAAAGGCACTTTGTGACTGCCCGATGATATTTCTGATCATCTTGTTCGTAACGAACCGCCCGAACTTTGAGACGATATAATCAAGCACTTCAGACTTATGGAAGTCAGAAGTCTGTGCGATCTGGTCGGTCCAGTATCTCCTAATCACAGGATCCTCAACTTTAGGCAACAGCTCCTGCACAAATGCTGGGTCAGTAAGCGCACGCACAACTTCCATAAATGTCGCACCTGGATCATACATACAAGTAAGCATGGCATTTCGAACCGCATGCTCAAATCGTGGGCCAATGATACCTGTCTTATTTGGATCAAAGAGCTTGTACATAAGCCCAATCACAGATGTCACAACAAGATGCCTCTGCTGCTCATCTCCTGCTTCAAGCATATTAAAGCCAAGTGGCTGCTCCAGATCTGAAGGATCAAAATGGATGACATCCTCTGCGCGCTCTGGAGGCATGGTCATCAAAATGTCCTCTATAAGATCTCCATGCGGATCGATTACTGCGATACCCTCGCCATTCTTAATGTCTTGCATGATCATCAACTTTAAAAACTCAGACTTTCCAGTACCGGTCTTTCCAATAATGTACATGTGCCTTTGCCTATCTCCTTCACTCATAAAGACTGGCTTTGCAGTACCTCTAAAGGTGCTCTTACCTAGATACAGTCCCTCTGTTGGAATATTGGAAGGAGCTGGAGCTCTCTTTGAAGTTACCCAGTGAATTCCTGGGGTGACAACGCTTTTATTTGGGAAATGAAAAATCGTCGCAAGCTCCTCACTCGACATGACGGATGTCTGACCACGCATTGGAAAGTATCTATAGATAAAATCTGTAACAAAGAGACCCTTGAACCACTGCTTATTCTTCTTAAATTCATTTTGTCCTGCATACTGCCCAAGTGCATTTACTATATTACTCAAATGGGCATCTGCGGCTTCTTTGGAAGATGAGGACACAACAATTCGCAAAACTACATTAAATCCAGGCTTTGAGATCTTCGCCTCAATCTCCTCTAGCTCTTTACTGTTGGAAGAATACTTGGCAGTCTCGGGATTTGACTCGTTTTTCTTGGTCTTTGAAAGATAGTCTTTGCCATGATGCTTCCAATCATTATCAGCTGGCTGAACTAAAATCTGAAGCGCAGCACCCTCGCCCTCACCCATCTTAGCAAGAACCGAGGTGATCGAGGCCATCGAGTCAGTCGCGAGATCTTTGTACACACGAATTGGTTTGTAGTCACTGCTCTTCAACGAGAGTGAGATGCAAGAGACCTTGCCGCTTTGAGAGAAGATACTATATTCGCCACCAATAACAGTCCCATCTTTTGATTTGGCAGCTGGATCATTTACGGGCACGATCTCAGCATCTGGATATGCACCATTAATCTGCTTTTCCACAAAATCCTGCAGCTTTAATGGTACGCTTATATAGAATCGAATGTTGCCAGGAGTCCCAACTACTTCAAATGAGACATGGTGTTGTGGCCTAAAGAAATCGAGTCTTTTCTTCTTTCTAAATGAAGCAAGACTTGCAAATAATTGCTCTGAAGCATCGATCTTAATATCATTGTCGCGAGGAACCGAGACTTGAAGGAGGACTGACGAAAGAGAGGTCGACTCTCGTCCTCTATTGCGCATCCAGAGAAGTAAACCATAGCCAAATGCCATCAGAAAAAGCAGCAGAAATCCTACCCCAAAGAGAAAGGCAAAAAACATAAATACGAGTGAATCAGCTCCGTCTACCATAATTTATTCTTTTAATGAAAGCTTGCGCATAATGTATTTTGAAAGAAGTACAAGCCAATGTTCGGAGTCATCCTCGCTAGTTGTTTTCTCAATCTGAGTCGCCTGTTCAAAGGTATATGGCAGTACAACCGACCCAGTCGGGGCAGTCGGATGAGGAATATTGGCGGGTTCGCTATGTGTCACGCCTGCAGCATTGTGCGTCTCATCTAGTTGTGGCTGCTCTCGATCTGGAGCAATTTCAACTCCTGCTTCAGCGACCTCCTGCGGGATAACTGGTGCTACTTCTGTCGGCCGAATATACTCAGCTGTCGGTGCCTCGACTGTCCTACTTGAGAACGGAACTGACTCCTTTGGCCCACCCACTGCTTGTGGATGAAAAACAGGAGCCTGTTGAGTTGGGGGCGCGACAGGAGGTGTGACCTGACTTGGAACTTGAGTATTTATGGTCTGTTGGGCAGCATCATCCATATATCTATAGTACCATGCCCACGCTCACCTGGACAATCTTAAAAAGATCTAGCAGCGCTTCCCTTCTCCACAATCTGGACAACTCGTAATGTTCTTGCCAACTGTGATAACAAAGTTGCATGGCTCTTTCTTCTTATGACCTTCTTCATTTGACTTCGGCTTGACAGTCTTCTCTCCCGGACAATGGAAATGAGGAGATTGACCACCGCACTTACAAAGACTTGGGTCGTCCTCTGCCCGCGCAAATCCTGCTACTCCAAATGGACGAAGTGCGCTCTCCCCAGCCATGACGTTAAATCCACCTGAGTATCCACATCCCGCATTGACAGCACGCACCGGCGCATGCCCAAGAACATCGATATCATAATCATCATAAAGAATAACTACTGCATTCTTTTTCTCTCTAATTCTCTCTTTTGCCAAATCAGCAGCATTCAAAATAGCATTGAGATGGAGATTGTGCTTATTGATATTTTCTGGCTCTGAAAGAAGAACTGCCGTATAAGACGTGATGATAGCTTTCACGCTTCGAGTTACCTCATCAAATTCATCATCTGACATGATCTCATGATCTCTATGTAGCTTGCGATAGATCTGATCAACAGAAAGTGATGTGTCCAAAAGTATTGGGTGGGACAAGAGTCCTACATCACTCCAATCTTCAGGAAATTCAATTGGGAAAGAGTTTTCAGTTGATATTTCAAATAATTTCTCCATCGTCTCCTCAACAGAAAGTGCGCTGCTATACCTCACTGCCTCCACTTCCCCACTCTCTTTTTTCTCAAAGATATCAAAGAAATTATGCTGATATGTCTCCCCATTTGGCGGCGAAACCGAGATCACTTTTGTCCCCGCTTTTGCATCCAGCATCATCTGCTGAGTCCGCCTAAATCCATCCACTTCAGCCTGTTCTCGAGCTCTTTCAGATGGATTCCCGTGTATTTCCCGATAGGCTCTTCCTCTCTCAAACACATCTTCTAGCGGCTCGTTGCTATAGTCTCCAACCAGCTTTCCGTTGACCTCTCTATACATGAACTCACTTTTACCTCTATTAAATCGTTCGCCTAACATGGTAAGAAGCTGAAGCGTGATGAATTCATTAAACCCTTGTTCAGCGGATAGGTAGTCCTCAAAGCCTGAGTCTTGTAATTGGAGTAGCTCTCGAGCCTTTTGCCTATCAAAGTCTCCCTCATACTGAACGATTTCTTTCTTTACCACTTCTTTATTTATGACTGGTTCTGGTGTGCGAGGTGGACCATCGACAAATCGCGGCGCCTGAAATGCCCTGTCTTGTTGTGGGATATATTGCTCCATCATACTTGCTTCCAAATCGTCTCTTTTTTCTTATCTTTATGATTGATAAATCGTGCAGTACTGAAAAGAAGATCTGAGAGTCGATTAATATACTTCACGACATTTTCATCGACTTCTTCTTTCTGCATGAGAGCTACGAGACCTCTCTCAACCCGACGACAAACAGTACGTGCCTGATGAAGACTCGCGCCAGCCTTTCCACCACCTGGGAGGATAAAGTTATTTAGGGGAGGAAGGATCTTGTCTTGACCATCAATCATCGACTCGAAATCTGTGGCTCTTTTGACAAGAAACAAGACGGGATCTGCCTTAGGACTAGCAAGATATGAGCCGATCGCAAAGAGATCATGCTGAATTTTTTCTAATTCCTTTTTCGTCTTGAGGTGTTTTGAAGAAAGCGTGGCAACGACCAGCCCTATCACACTATTGAGTTCGTCCACATTTCCGTATGCTTGAACCCTAGGGTCTGACTTGAGAACTCTTTTACCTCCATATAATGATGTTTTGCCTTTGTCGCCTGTTCTTGTATAAATAGCCATAAAAAAATCCTCCCTGTTCCCAAAGGAGGATCTCCTGTTTTATAGCGTATAAAAAACAAAGGTTCCTGCTCGGGAGAGTACGGACGCATTGTTTTCTGACTGTACAGTTACGGCATAGCCATGGACTTTCACCATGATTACCAATACGTTTCGTTAATTTGTAAATTCTATAGTAATGAATGCCTATCTACAAGTGCCTAACACTCGGAGTGGCCACAGCTGTAGCACTTGCCACAACCTTCTTCATGTACAAATGATGCTGTTCCACATTCAGGGCAAATATCAAAAGCATTGGTTGATGGCATGGACATTCCCATTCCACCTACAGGAGCCGTTGCTGTTAGTGAGAGCTGCTTAGCATCGATTTCTCCCCCATCAACTTGAGCAAGGAAAGCTGCCTGAACATTTGTAGAATGACCGTTGCCATTAGCTTCACCATTGGCATGACCATTACCATTCACTTCTACATTGACCTCAACATTCACTTCGCTATCTGCAGCGATGGGTGCGACTGGTCGATCCTCGACCTTACCGTTAACTCGGAAGTTAGAATGCTTAGCAAGCACCTTAGCCACCGCATCGGGAAGAGAGCGGACACGGTTCTCTCCAAACCCGACACTTCTTGCGCCTCCAATGCCTGTTAGTTCTGAGACAATCTCCCGTATTCTCTCACGGGCAGGAACAGGACTATGGATGCGAAGCACAAATGAGATCATGCGGCCAAGTGCGTCAGCCATAGCCATGACATCAGAACCTGATTTACCGTTGTTCAAGAAAACTTCAAATGGCTGCTCATTCTCATCCTGATTGATGGTGACATAGAACTTACCGGTTGGACTCTCTGCTTTATAGGTAGTGCCATTTAAGACCATTGGTCGAGGCACTCTTGGAGTGACAGGGACTGCTAGCTTTTCAGCTACAACTTCTTTCTTAGGCTCCTCAACTCGACTAAGTACTCCAGCGCGAGATCCATCTCTCATATAAGTAACACCTTTAAGTCCCTGGTCATACGCCATCATGTACAACCTTTCAACGTCTTCAATTGTGTGATTACTAGGCGCATTTACTGTCTTTGAGATTGATGAGTCGATGTATTCTTGCGCGATTGCCTGGACATTAACATGATCCTCGGGAGTGAGATCATTTGCTGAAGCAAAATAATCTGGTCGTGGCGCATCTGGATTGGCAAGTCTCCAAGCATCATAAAGCGGATGGAACATCTTGTGCTCACCAAGTCTGTCTCGTCGAATAAATTCGAACTCATACACTGGCTCGACTCCAGATGAAACTCCTGAGATAAGACTGGTCGTACCAGTAGGTGCAATCGTCAAGAGAACTGCATTACGGATGCCTTGCTTACCGATCAATTCCTGAATATCTTGTGGCAAATTCTTGATGTGGAAACCCTGGAGATATTTCTCTTTATTAAATTTAGGGAATGAACCTTTCTCAACTGCGATATTACTTGACGCGATGTATGCATTGTCTCTTAAGACTTGGAAAATCTTTCTAATTGTTGGGAGTGACTCCTCTGCTCCATAGCGAAGTTTCATCTTGATCAGCGCATCTGCAAGTCCGAGAATGCCAAGGCCTGTTCTCCTGATATCTTTTGCGACCTTTTCATTTTGATCATAGAAATAATGGGTCTCGTCAATAACATTGTCCAAAAAGCGCATCGCGACCTGGACATCTTTACCAAAATTATCATAATCAAACTCTTCACCGTTAACGTATGCTGCTAAATTCATAGCACCAAGATTACAAACCGCCCATGCACCTAGTGGCTGCTCTCCGCATGGATTTGTCGCAAGAAGCTTCTCAAAATACCAAGTGTTAGATCTCTTGTTGGAGCGATCAAGGAAATGAAGGCCTGGCTCTGCTGAAGTCCATGCTGCCTCACAAATTAGTCTCCAAAGCTCCTTTGCCTTAACGGTCTTATAGACTCTGACTTTACCGCCATTTTTCTTCCACTCATCAAGATCTCCGTTCCATTTCTTGTCATAGTCTGGATCATCAAGATCTGCATAGGCAAGATCCCAGTCGCTATCTGATTTAACAGCTTCCATGAATGCATCAGATACACAGACTGAGAGATTGGCTCCATTGATCTTGGTGAGATCACGCTTTACGGTGATAAATTCTTCGATATCTGGGTGCCAGTCATGAAGCATGAGCATGAGAGCCCCGCGTCGTGAGCCACCCTGCTGAACGATATCTTTTGTAGCAAGGGAATAAAGCTCCGCCCAATTGATGGGACCTGATGAGAAGCCATTTACCTTCTTAACTCGAGCACCTCGAGGGCGAAGACCCGAGAGATTGAGTCCGACTCCTCCACCGTGAGCCATGATCTCGATCATGTCAGTTAAATTCTCCATAATGCCGCCACGACTGTCTGGGGGATTTGGAATCACAAAGCAGTTAAAGTACGTTACATCATACCCGGTTCCTGCCCCAGCGAGGATCCGACCGCCTGGAAGGAACTTAAATCCATCCATGACGTCATAGAACTTCTTTTCCCACTTCTTCTTGTCAGCTGGTGTCTTCTCAACACTAGCAATACCCTTTGCTACTCTTGCCCACATCTCATCTGGAGAAGTTTCTGTTGGGTTACCTTCAATATCCTTAAGAGAATATCTATCTAAAAATACTTTATTTCTAACGCCTTCTAATATTGTTGCCATAATTTTATTTAATAATTAATTTTTTGACTTCTCTCTCAAAGTCTTCTACATCCACAAATCTTCTAAAAACGCTTGAAAATCTAATATATGCTATCTTATCAACGCTTTTCAAGTGATCTGCGACTAATTCACCGATCTTATCGCTTGATACTTCAACAGTATCTCCGCCTCGTAGATCCTGCACTACTTGTGTGACGATCCGCTCTATCACATCGACCGGCACCGTTGTCTTCTCGCATGATCTTAAAATGCCTGATTTTAACTTCTCTCGATTAAACTGCTCTCTCCTGCCGTCTTTTTTAATTACTACGAGATTGACAGACTCTACCCTTTCGTATGTCGTATATCTCTTCTGGCATGTTAAACATGAACGCCTGCGCCTGATCGTGTCCATGTCTTCACTGTCCCTGGTCTCAACTACCTCTGACTCTGTACTCCCGCAATAGGGACAATGCATATGTATTCTTCTTTCTGTGAAAATCTCTTTCCTAGATTTAGTGTCCTACAAAAGGATATTGCACTACATACCTCATGTCAATATCCCCTAGAGTATCAAAATGGATCATCGGGTAAAGTGCGGTTTACGGGAGCTTCAAAGAATTGATTTTTCTTACAAACCCTAGTTCAAGCCTTCTACTTGGAGCCTAAAAGCGTTGATTCTGGCTGAAAGAGCTTTGGCCATTGGCTTATTTTTCTCGGGAACTTTTTTGATCCATTCATCAAGAACTTCCTTATGCTTCTGGGCTGCTTTTACAAGGTCGTTTCGAAGACCAGATGTGTCACGACCTTCACCAGTTAGCTTATTGGTGTCAGCAACTGCTGATGCAAAATAATTCTGACCCTTGGAGATAGTCTCAATCGCATCCTCTACGCGAGAATGATCACTCTCCCAGAGCATGATACCTGCACCAAGTCTTTTGTCTGACTGGATCAAGTTAAATTTAATTTTCTTTGTTGGGTCTGTGATCAAAAGCAGGATGATCTTATCCCTTATCATCTTGATGCCATATAAAGGATTGTTGGGTAAGATGCCTGGATAGACGAGAATGTAGTCACTTTTCTGAACTGTGGTCCCAGAAGTTGATGCGGCAATTGGCTCTTCATCTGTTGAGAGCGCAAAGGCTGGTGTGGCAACAAGAAATAAAACTAAAATGGCGAGTAAAAATCGTCGCATAAATCACTGCAATCATAGTGCAGAGGTAGTCTCAATTGCAAGCCTACTAAGATAATATCGCCAATCTCTTTGATGTCACTATCGCTTCAATTTGCGCAACAGCCTCCATGAGCCTATCGTCTTCATTTACAACAAGGTAATCTGCGTCTTCAAACTGTTTTAACTCCCAGATTACAAGTGGTTCGTTCCAGCGTGTCAAAGCTGCCTTATCAGCTGAGTCGCCTTTAATTACCCTCTTTTTCATCTGCTCTAGTGATGAGCCCGTAATAAAAGCAAATACAGATCTTGGAACTGTTGATCTAATTTTTTCCTGAATATTCTTAACACCTTTTGTCTCGATCTTCCAAATTACTGTCGCATTCTTAGCGAGAGCCTCTTCAAGTGTTTTTTTCTGTGTGCCGTACAATTCGCCTCTAAATTCTACCCACTCAAAAAATGCACCTTCTGAAATCAGTTCTTCAAATCTTTGTCGAGGAAGAAAGTAATAGGGATTTTTCTCGCTCTCACCATCACGCATAGGTCGACTTGTTGTGGTGATCACCTTCACAATTGAAGGATCTCTTTTTACAAGCTCGTTGATCACTGTATCTTTCCCAGCAGCAGTTGGCCCGGTAAGGATAAGTAGAACACTTCTGTTCTTTTGCTGTGCAATTTGTTCGGAGAGTTGTGAGTCCATAAGAAGGCTCAGTATATCACATGAGGCTATGATGCCAAGAGTCGCACTTCCTCTACGAGGCGGTTGGCATAGCCAAACTCGTTGTCATACCACGCAACGATCTTAACCATCGTTCCACCCACAACCTGCGTTAAAGTCAGGTCAACGATCGATGAGTGCGGATTGCCAACGATATCACTTGAGACGAGTGGTTCATGAGTTACCTCGAGTATCCTATTATAGATAGCTGAAGTCGCCTCTTTCTCAAAAATTGCGTTGATCTCC
>JAGOPV010000019.1 GCA_017991775.1 Candidatus Levyibacteriota bacterium
TGAGCAAATGGCTCCATGAAGGGGGAGATTTTCAGAAGACTATCGTTCTCTGTCCGCCATTCACTCTTCTAGCAAGTCTAAAAGAGTCCCTCCTTGAGTCCGATCATAAAAATATAAAGATATTTTTAGGCGCTCAAGACATTTCTCCATTCCCCGCGGGATCACATACAGGCGAGGAATCTTCAGAGCAGCTTTCAGATCTCGTTGATTATGTGATTGTAGGTCACTCAGAAAGAAGAAACGAGTTTAGTGAATCTGAGCAGATGCTTGCTCAGAAAGTTGCTCAGGCTAAGCTAGGAGGATTAGAGCCAGTTTTCTGTGTTCAAGGAAAAGAAAATGAAGTTCCTAAGGGGGTAAGGATAATTGCTTATGAACCAATTGATGCGATTGGATCAGGGAGAGTTGCATCACTTGATGATATTGAGAGTGTAGCAGCATTTTATAAGCAAAAGATGGATATTCACTATGTACTTTATGGAGGTAGTGTTACAGCCGAAAATGTTGCCCAGATCACCGCTCTGGCATCAATTGATGGGGTTTTGGTCGGTGGCGCTAGCCTTGATCCACATGAATTTTCTCAAATAGTTATGCGCTCATGAAGTAGTATATAATCAAAATCTATGTCTCAATCTCGATCTAAAACATTCAAAAAAGTAGTTTTTGCACTCATAGCAATTGTTCTGATTGGGATCGGTGTTAAGCTCGCAGTGACAATGATTTCCTTTGCTCCGGTCGTCTACGAATTCGCCTTCAATAAAGGTATTGATTTGAAACAAACAACTGATCAGCGCGTGAATATCCTACTACTCGGTGTTGGAGGTGGTAAGCACGATGGCCCTTATCTTACCGATACAATCATCTTTATCAGTATCGACCCCTCGCTTAAAGAAGTGAAGATGATAACACTTCCTCGAGACCTTTGGATCACCGATATAAATGCAAAGGTAAATACTGCATATGCAAAAGGTCTGAAGTCTGGGAAAGGTCTGGCTCTAAGTAAGGCTTCAGTAGGGAAAGTACTTGGACAGAAGATTGATTATGGATTTAGAATTGATTTTAATGGGTTTATAAAAGCCGTCGATCGACTTGGAGGAATTACAGTGAATGTGGAGAGAACATTTGATGACTATGAATACCCAATTACAGGAAGTGAAAGTGATACGTGTGGATTCGAAGGAGAAGAATTTGAAAAGCGAGCAACTGAAGAGGCCGAAAAGCAGCTAGAGGCATTCCCATGCCGATACGAGCATCTTCACTTTGATAAGGGCGTGCAAAATATGGATGGTGAGACTGCTTTGAAATATGTTAGGTCCCGTCACGCTGCTGGAGATGAGGGAACTGACTTTGCGCGTTCTAAGAGGCAAGAAAATGTTATCAACGCAGTGAAGGATAAGGTCTTCTCAGTAGGAACGCTACTTGATCCAATAAAAATTGCCAACCTTTATGATGTCTTTAAGGACAGCATAGATACTGATATCAAGAAAGAAGAGTACGATGATTTTGTAAAATTGGCTCAGAAAATGAAGGGAACGACTATAGAAAGTTCGGTTATTGATGATAGCGATGATCTAAAGCTTGGGGCAGGTTTACTGATCAACCCGCCAATATCTGATACGTACGGAGGGCAGTATGTGCTTGTTCCAAAGAAGGGTCCAACTGATTTTTCCAATATCCACTCCTATGTGACTTGTTTTGTTGAGCATGAAGGCTGTCTATCACCATCACCCTCACCTAGTAAGAAGGTCAATTAGAGCCTGTAAATTCTCGTATCTTTACTTTGGAAGACAACTGTTCCAACTTGCTTAAGGACCGTCTCGTTGAGAACATACTTTTCTTTTTCAAGTGCACCGACAAAGACGTACTTAATCTCATACCTATGGATAAGATCTTTGAAGGTACTCAAGTCAGATGTCTCATAGAGGGACTTGATCTCCTCAATTCTTGGAGATGGTATGTCATAGCTCCCTCTCCAGAGCCATTCATGCACAGTCCAGCCAAGCACTGTTGGAAGTCCCGTATTTGCTGATACTCTGCCAAAGTCGGTATACGAGTCGCCTTGTGCTTCAAGTATAACCGGCTGGTCTGTGATATTTTTCTGCATCCAGAGGATGGCAGAATAGTCATCTGGGTATTTTTGCTTTAGATAAACAGTGCCATCCAGTGTGAGTGCTTTTCCATTAATATATTTTGCAGAAAAGATGTTGCCATAAAAAGAAGTCAGCGAGAAATAAGGGTACACAAAGACAATAACTAAGAGAAGTGTTGAAGCTGCGAAGAATAGGCAATAAGAAATAATGTGAAGTGGTGACCTCTTTGATTTAAGTGCTTGGGAGATTCTTGCGATAATATATCCTGATGCTAGTGAGAGCATGATAAAGCTTTCAAAGACCAACTTGAACATCGTATTCGCTCTGTAGTGAGCTGGATAAATATCTTTTGCATAAACGAACTCAGGGATAATGATAAGTATTGTTGAGACAATAATAAGAAGCGCAACAAAGATATCTGATGGAGAAAGTTTTTTAGCTCGAGTTAGGAAAATGACAAAAAGAATAATAAAGAAAATGAAGAATCCATAGAGAATTCCTAATTGCCAGATTGGAGATCTTAGGCAGTGATCTGCTTCAAATAAAAATGGGCCGATGTGTCCAAGATCAGTTAAAGTCTTGGGCGCACAAAGAACTCCAACTCCAGAAACAAATGGTTTAAATGCTAGTGAGAATGGGAGGGAGACGAGCACAAAAAGACCGCCAAGGAGCATCAGTGGCGCAAGTGTGTGTTCAACAACTTTGAGCAGTTTTTCTAAAAAAGCTTTTCTTTCAAAAAATATCCCAATCGTTTTATAGAAAAGAATGATCCCAGCAAAAAGTAGATAGATTAATCCATCCCAGGCATTTGTCATATACATAATTGCCAGTAGCGATCCTAGTGCAGCAAAGTGAGCGGTTCCCATAGGAATATATGTAGAAATGTGAAAAAGTAAACTCAATACTCTTTTCTTAGGGACCTTTTTCTTAGGTACGATTTTTTGGGTAATGAATATTGAATAGAGTAGAGCTATTGTTGTAAGCACAATTGGGATATCAAGCGCGTGGCCATGAAGATCTGAGACAGTCCATGAGTAAATTGGAAACTCGTGAATTGTGTTATGAATAAATCTTGTAGCGTTTGGATACCAATATCCATTTGGGAATGTATTTGGGAGAAATTGTTGTTCCCAGAACGGCACAGGTTTTTCAGGATCGTAGACTTTAAAGAGAGAGTATGTAGCATGGAGATTTCCTGAGAATGTAACAAGGAAAGCACAGAGAAGTCCGACCAGAATGTATTTAAGTGAGCGAATTTTCAGACTGATATTTTTGTAAATACTAGCACCAAGTGAAAAACTTTCTATAAAGCATAGAGCTGCTAAGGAGGCAATCATAAGATTGTAGGAATAATTAGAAGGCACGAATGAGAGCTTTGTCAGAACAGCTGTGAAAAGATGCCCAAAATAGTAGTAATTGATCGATAGTGGCGAGAGCCACATATCCTTAGGTGGGAAGTAGGATGATTTTAGAATTGAGTTAACAAAGCCAAAATCCATAAATTTCTCCAGGCCATTAATTTCTGGTGTAAATGCTCGTACAAAAGAAAAGAAAATGAGTATGAATGCAAAAAAGAACTCTTCAATCAAAAAAATTTTCCAATGTTTTCGCAAGAACGTGAAAAGAAACTTTCGAGTATCGTTTCTATGCTCTCTGTAGATTAAAAAGATAGACCCAAGCGCTAATAGTGAGGCGAGTAAAAAAAGTGAAAGTGTTGAGAATGGCAGGATGTGAGCGAATCCAAGAACAAATGCAAAGTAGGAAATAATGATAGCTCCCAAGATCTTGCTAAACGCATAACCTTTGTCTAAGAATGAGGAGAAGAGTACGGAGGTGACGGGTAAAGCTATGATCCCTAAAATGAAGAACATTATCCACCACTGTAGGAGAAATGTTAGATCTATATTCATGCTTTTGGCTTCCCCATCATTTGAGATATCTCTAGAATTCTCGTAATGTTCCTTGGTAGTCGTTGAGATTTTGATTTATTATCGAGCCAATAAAACTGAGTTTTCTTGATGTGTTTTGACACGTGCGTTAGAAGAGCGAGGTCATCATCTATATATTTATCAAGCTTAAGACTTCCAAGGACTTCTTCCTTGAAAACATGAGGCTGGAGATTTGTATAGTTGAAGTACATTCCATCAAAGATAAGATCTAGTCCTAATTTCTTGGTTATTCTTTCTGTTTGTTTTTCAAGAAAGTGAAATCTGCTTGAGATTAGGAAGACCTTATTGTGCTTTGCAACTTTTTTAAGAAATTCCATGTTGTCTTGGAGTGGTGGTCTAAAAATTGTACTATGGGAAATCTGTCTGACAATTTGCTCTGGGAGTGAGGGCATCCTGTACATGAGGTTTTTCGAAGAGTTCTTTTTATAGAGCCTATTTATGAGGTCGTCAGGAATAAAGGGTGGATAATCTATGAGAACTTTGTCCAGATCAAATCCTAATCGCATACGTTATATTTTAGAGATGAGGTTAAGAATTTGGAAGTCCCAACCTACCCTATGAGTATCCCCTGTCCTCTTTTGAATTTTCGTCCTGTTCTTTTTGTACCAAAGATAGCTTTCAAGTAGAAGTTCTTTATTCGATTTTTTTGGCTGCCAGTAGAGCAGGTCCTGGGCTTTTTGGATTGAGACATATGAAGGAACTGGCATAGTCATATAGTGCCATGCTGCTAGTGGTGAGAGATGGAGCCACTCGAGAATTCTTAGAGCAATTTGGGTAGGGAGCACAGGTAGCCCCGTAATTTTTGAAACTGACTTGTCATATCTAATCACGGTTTTGAGATCTTTTCTCCAGGTCTGATATTCGCGAGCACCAATATTGAAGATCTCATTTTTGACACTACTTACAAGGGCTTTGTGTATTGCGTCTGCAACGTCTGAAACTGCAAGTAGTTGGTACTTATTATTGCCCTTGCCCAAAATAAAAACTCTTCTGCCCGTGTAGATTGCCTCAAACCAGAGCGAGAATACGCCAAGTCTTTCAGGACCTAAGAAAGTCTTTGGTCTAATGATATTTATTGGTAAACCCTTCTCCATGTACTCTTTGCAGATTTGCTCGCCGATTAATTTTGATTGTCCATAATATCCAATTGGCTCGAGTGGACTCTCCTCAGTTTCGGGTAGATGTTTTGGAACACCGTAGAGAGCAGTCGTTGAAATAAAGACAAGGCGTTTTACTTTTTGTTCATATGCCGCATCGACAACACGCTTTGTCCCGTCAACATTTACGCTAAAAATCTTCTGCTTTGTCCTCTGGATAGGCAGGGCAGCTGCAGCATGAATAACATGGGAGATCCCCTTCATTGCCTGAGTAATATCTTTTTTCTTCCTAATATCACCTTTAATTACTATTACTTTTCCAATAAGATCTTTTGCGTCAAGTGGCGCTTGATCAAAAAGAGTGACAGTAAAATCTTTTTTAAGCAGCAGTCTTGCGAGGTGAACACCCAGAAATCCACAACCACCAGTGATGAGAACATGAGGCTTCATAGAAGGTTATTGTAGCGGGTGGTTTTTGTTGAGACAAGAAGCAAATCAATATTTTTTGGTATTTTTGAAAATGGTCACAACAGGGTGATCATAGACACTGAATGACTCATCGAATTTTTGATCATCAAACTCGAAAGCAGTAAATGGAATGTGGGCAAAAGACGTAAATTCAGCAACTTTTTTAAAGCCTAGTTTTTCTGCAAAAAGATCATCGTAGTATCTTGCTGTCTGAATATAGCATTTTCCAGGAGGAAGTTTTGCGCAGGTTGTTAGCTTTTTTAGTGGTGTGTAAAGTCTATTGGAAGCAAGGATTATGTAGTCACTTCTCTGAAGTGAAAGATTGATACTTTCCCATTTAGCTGGAGTGTCGGCTTCATAAAGCGGCAGAGTTTCATATTTATAAGCACCAGCATTAAATATCGGGAGCGAATCATCCCAGTGTTCTATTGCCAGCGTACTCTGCGGGGGAATATTCTTTGTGATCCAAAGACTTGCTTCATATCTGGTAAATGGTTTTGCATAGATTGTCATAAATGAAATTGGCCAAATAAGGAATGTGCTCAGTAAAATTCCCAAGACAACTCTCTTAGTTGAATTTATTTTTATAAATAATTGATAGCAAAATAGTGCGCCAAAGAGCGTTAAGATTGGGTAAAGCGGCAGCATGTATCTCATGAATCCAATTGCAAACTTACCAACTATAAAGAAGTAGACAGTAAAAAAGAGGATCAGTATCAGTTCGGCTCTGGAGAAATTCAGCGCCTTTCTTCTGGCGATACTGATACCTCTGATAAGAATCCCCCCAAAACAAATTGTTGCAAGAATTGGCCCCAAGCCAACAGCGAAGATTTGCACTAAATCATAAAGATAAGGAATTTTACCAACATACTGGAGGGTGTAGGGAAAAGTGAAGGCGTCTTTGGTCATTGCAGCTTGAGCAAGTGTTTGCTGTGTAAACTCTTGGAAATCAAGCGCAACATATGGTTGTAAGATGAAAAACAATACAATGGTAACTGTGCCAGTAGCGCTAAAATAGTAGAGAAGTTTTTTGATAAATGCAGGAATATGGTGGGCCCAGATACTTGGTCTATGAGGCTGCTTTATAAAAAGTAGGGCAAAATCTAGAATGATTGTTGCTACAAATGAAGCCAAGAGCACTGTGGCGCTGATTTTGGTTGCAAAAGCACAGGCAAGTGAAGCACCGATCAGCAAGGCTGTCTTTAGTGAAGGTTTTGCATAGAATTTTATGAGAAGGTAAAGTGTCAGCATTATGAAGAATGTTAGTAGTGTATCTACGGCATAGAATCGGGAGAGTTGGATTGGCAGTACGCTGAAGCCATAGAAAAAAGATGCAAGTAAACCGACTTTTTCACCCCAGAGTTTTTTTCCAATAAAGAAAACAAGCGCGAGTGTTCCGAGGTCCGCGATAAGCGATAGGCATCTTCCAATTAGGGTGAGATAGTCATAGGAAAAATATTCTGGTCGGATTAGGCTGAGAACTTTTCCAGCCCAGTAGAGTAAGTAAAGCGGAAGAGACCCATATGCAAAGAAATGAGGATTCCAGCTACTATCTTTATTGAGAAATTCTGGAAGTGAGGATGGGAAGGAGAGTTCATTCGTAAAGAGTATGACAGCCCGTTCATCTGGGTGCATGTGGTATCCCTGGTCCCAGTTGATTCCTGATAGACGAAGGATTCCGGAGATGAGAAAGATTCCGATAAAGAGTAGCTTAATGTTTTGTTTCATGGTTAATTTTATACATCATTACGGTAGGCCTATCAAAGATATTAGCAGTTTGTTCAAGGCGAAAGACTGGATTGCCAGTATATAAGAGTGAGCACCATATATCACAAGGAGTCTCATAGATCTTTACATACGCACTTGATTCTGAAATTTCTTTATAAATCATATTCCCTTTTGGAAAATTCTTTGGATCATCGAGTCTCGTTTTGTAGAGTCTTTGACTTGGAAGAACCAGGTAGTCTGAATTTTTAACAAGTTCTCGATATTTCTCCACTGTTGACTCAGGAGAATTAGTATCAAGATCATAGAAATTAAAAAGAGTAATGTGGGGATATCTCTGGTTGAATGGGGTTATTCCAAGATCATAGACCTCAGAGAGTATCTGACTTGTGCTTGGAATTGTCTTGTGTGCAAATGTGAGAGCTTGAATTCTGGTGTCAGTATCAAGATAAACTGTTTTGATAAGTGAAAATGTTGAGAGGATGCAAAGGAGACCAAGGAGTCCACTTGCTACAAGGAAATTTTTTCTAGATATAATCTTTGAGTCAGATATCACGCTCACAGCAAAGGCAAGGCAGAGGTAGATGAATGGAAGAGTCGGGATGAAGTAGCGAGTCCACTGCGCAAATAAAAATGTTTGAGAAAAGAATGTAATAGTAAGAAAGCCAAGGAGGTAGGCAAGTGGAGTTTGGAAATTATTTTTTAGTGACCTTAAGATAATAAAGAGTGAAAATGGAAAAAGCATAAAAAGTATTGGACCAAGGAGGAAGGGATAGATGTGTACAATTGGAAAGGTGATTGGAGACGCAGAAAGGAATTCTCCAGTGTAAAAGACCATCAGTTTTCCAAGTGCAACGTTTGATTCATAGGAAATACTATTAAGAAAGGTATGGCTATCAAGATATGCGAATGGATTGGTGATCGCATAACAGAGGATGACGATGAGGAGGATGGCGGTCATTGAGAGGGTCTTTTTATAGAAAGGATAGTGCTTTCTAAAAAAGATAATACCGACTATTGGAAGGTAAATCACGCTTGAAATTTTAACACTGATGAGAACTCCAAGTGATATGCCAATGAGAAAAATTGTAGAGCGAGCTGGCCTGTGATGATGTTGAAGTAGGCCATAAAAGAGAAGTGCGGAGAAGAAAGTAAGCCACGTCTCAAATGTCCCAAAGTGGGCATACTGAATCATGCCAATGCTTAAGGTAGAAAGAAATGCAGCAATAAGACCGGCCTTCTTGTCTTTTAGAAGTTCCCCGATTTTGAAAATAAGATAGACTGTTGCAATTGAGAGAATAGCTGAAAATATTCGTAAGATAATGATGGCATCATCAAAGCTCACTTGGGCAATTGGTACAACGCTAGTTATTGCTTGAATGAGATTCTTGAGAAGTCCGATGAAAAAGGCGAAATAGATAGGGAGTGTTCCATATGCAAAAAAATGTGGATTAAGCTGATTTGGATAGGTGAGTCCAGCAATTGCGCTTGCAATATTCCTCTCATCTGGATGAAAAAAGAATGGGGCACCCCATGCTAAGGAAATGAGTCGAAGTAATGACGCTATGCAGATAAGTGCAATTAGTATTTTTTGGGAATATCTATCCAGCATACTTAGGCGGTAGCTATTACTGCAATTTTCTTACCCAATTCAACTGCGTAGTTGGTCCCTCTATCCCAAGGATAGACCTGCTCGATATTTGCGAGAAAAACATGCTTTAGTGGAGTTTTAAAAGGCGGAATAAGCTTTGAATAATTGGTAGGAACGATGGGCTGTGCAAAGGGCGCTCTGAAAACCTCAAAATCAATAATACTTTTTTTATACTCTGGGTTAATTCGCTTGAGAAGTGGATCATATTTTTTTAGAAGTGCATTTTTGTCCATCGAAAAGAGGTCACTATTTGGATCAGGATAGTTACCAACATACACTATGTGCTCATTTGAAAAATTCTTTGTATCCATAAGATTGGTGTGTTCTACTACCACCATGACTGGCGCATTCTTTTCGCAGATACTGACCCAGTAAGAGCCATCTTTGATGAGCTGCTCTTTAAGTCTTAGCACCATGTTGGTTGCTCCAAGCCCCCGTAGCTTCACGAGTTTTTGGATGTACTCTTGAGGAAGATCCTGAGCGATTTTTAGAAAGAGGAATGAAGGCAACGTTACGATGACCCTGTCAAATTTCTCTACTTTTGATTTAGTGCCAATTTTGTAAGTTACCTCGGCCTGTTTAACATCTTTAATCGCTACTGTCTCAGCGTTAAAGTGAATCTTCCCTCCCTTTTCTTCGATATCCTTTACTATTGATTGGGCGAAATTTAGGAACCCACCTTCCGGGTATGCAAGGGATGGGGTTCTTTTATATATTCTTGTCCAGAACCAAACAAGAGAGATCTCTGATGCATATTTGCCCATCTTATTTCTTAGCTGTGGCTCCCAAAGCATCGAGAACGCTCTCTTTCCCATTGTTTTTTCAAGGAATGAGATTGCATTTATTTTCTCAAGTGGCCTCCAGAAAGGATTGAGTTTAAGAAAGGCGAGAACAGCACTCATCCTGATCTTGTCGATGAGTGGTAGCTTTGGGAAAAGCAATATAGCCATTGGCGAATCAAGCTGATATGTTTTTCCATCAATAAAGACCGAGGTTTTTGGTCGTTTTATAAGGACAGGGAAATTAATTTCTTTAGCGAGGGAGAGGACGTGTTCGTCATTCGTGAACCAGTGATGATAATGTTTTTCTAGACTCCATCTCCACGACTTTTCTTTATAACCAATTGCAAGTCCCCCTGGCTGGGGATCTTTTTCGATCAGAGTTACGTCATGCCCCATTTTTAGGAGCGTGTGCCCAGCAGCCAATCCAGTAAATCCTGCGCCAATTATTGCGATTTTCATAAAGTACTTCCTCTTGTCATAAAGAACAACATTGTTCCAACTCCAAGCACAAGAATCGTTATTATACCTGAAAAAATTACGTTTGAGCTGCCAGGCGAAGACATCGTCGGTGAGGGCGAAAGTGATGCTTGCGGTACTGATGTAGCTTCAGGGCTTGCACTAGCAATAGCCGTCGGGGAAAGCGTTGGCATTACTGTCACGACAGCAGTAGGACTTGCTGATGGCACTATAGTTGGAGTCGTTTTGGCTGGACTTGGAGTTGGTGTTTGGCTGACAGTTGGAGTTGATGATGGGTTAACTGGAGAAACAGATGGTTCTGTGAATTGGCTGCCTTCAGCAAAAACCGTAAAGTTTCGCGTAATAGTAGTAAGAATCCCCTTACTATTTTTAGTCTTTATAGTAATAGTATGTTCACCAGGTGAGAGATTGGCGGGAGGTCGATATGACCAGGCACCATTTTTATCTGCTTTTACAGATGCCGTGATTGGATCGGAGTGAATCTCGATAAGAACCTCTTCATTCGGTGCAGATGTGCCTTCAAATTTTGGTTGTTGGTCTGTGAGCTCTTCTTTATTGTCTGGGCTTATGATGGCTGGTTCTGCTGGGAGATCCTCAACTGCGCTAAATGATGGAAACGCACTGTCGTCGATTTGAGCAGAGCCAGTTGATGTGGGGGTTGCATTAGGGTTGCTGCTGTCAACCGTGAAATCATAGATATTTGATAAGGTTATCTTCGGGACAGGATTGATTTGGGTCGGAAGAAGTGAGGCTCGCGACGATAGTGTCGGACTCTGAAGTAGAAGCTTGATTATGGCCGTGTCTTTGAACGTGAGATAGTTCGCAAAGTCACTGGTTCGCAGTGCATTTAGCGGAAGAACATAACTCCCATTGGACTTCGTAAGGGTTGAGAGCACCTGTGCATTGTCTGTTACAAGAAATACCATGACGCTATCGTCCGTTAACCCATCTGGATAGGCAGTGCTTCCGACAATTGGCGCTTGGCGAGATGGTTGCTGAGTTAGTGTCGAGAGAGTCTTTATAGAAAATGGCTTTTTGCCTTCATCTTGGAAGACTTTATCCGATGAGAGAATCGTATAGTAATAGGTGGTCTCAGGTTTTAAATTGCGAAGTGTTATGTGGTGGACATTGTACTGTTTTGGTGTGCCTGACTGCTGATCACGATCATCCAGCGCGACTTTTCCCCTCTCAACACCTTCTCCGTAGGAGAGTGATCCTAGAACACTTTCATCTGTGACATAGGAGATGGTGAATGATGTATCAGTTTGGTTACTTATTCTAATTTGCTCAGGAGTATACGCGGGGGATGCATTTGTAAGAAAGAGCAAGTTGCTTCTGAGAAGAATTGAGACAGTCACAAGTCCTATTCCAAGGAGGACAAGCCCAAGGAGTGTTGGGATTCTTTTATGGAAGAGCGAATTATTCATAGTGAACCTCCTGGAGGAGCTGAGGTAGTTCCTGTTTCTTCAGGTAATATATCTAAGGGTAGAGTCTCGGTTGCGCTTGGCGTAGCCTGTTCATCCGCTGATATTCTTCCATTGATCTGCCTTCTTTTTTTAAGCGAAGTTATGACGTCAGTATTGAATTCTGGCTCAATCTCCTCAATTGAGGCATTAACTCTCTGGGAGATTGTTGAAGTTATTGCTTTTGTGTAAATTGCTACAGCAATCCAGACGATCACGACAATAACTGACGGTATGAGGAGATAGAGAAGATTTTTTTGTGTTTTCTTATTCATGATTATGGCAAGTAAAATACTTTTGCTTGAAGATATAGCCTGTACCCGTTAAGTTCGGTCGGGACTTGGAGTGAGATATTCTTAAATGTTACGAGTCGATCAAAATTGGTGATTTCAGTATAGAAATTAATGAGATCGCTATACTCTCCCTGTGCTCCAATTACCATATTAAATTGTGCTAATTCGCCTGCGGTTGCAAGCTGGCTTAGTGGAATGTTTGTTATTTGCAACTGATTTAAAAAGACGTTGTTGTTATTTGCTATTGTTCGTACTTTTGCAATAAGACTTGGCCCACTAGGCTCGCTTGGAATGGCGGCATTAATGTACTTTAAGTCAGGTGTAATTTGCGAGTACTGATTTGATAGATTGCTCAGGGAGGTGATCTTGATTGCGAGCTTGTCATGAACAAATTTATTGTCATCTAGCCTTTTCTGAAGTTCAAAAATTGTTGTTAGGGTTGGGAGAATGGCAAAAACAGCAAAGAAGATGAATGCGATGAGTGAAAGAATAATGGTCGCATAGTTCTGCGTTTTTTCCTCGCGAAGATTGATTCTTGAGCGAACAAGTTCAAGATACTTTTGTTTAGATAAATTAGTGAAAAATTCTTTTGATATTTTCATGCTACCTTCCTTGAATTGGTGGCAATGTCTCCTTGCCGCCGGTATCTGGCAATGTAATTTCAGCAGAGATCTGAGCGTCGATATCTGACGTCTCTGTTTTGTTATCAATCCTGTCGATACTTACTGTGGATAGCTCCTTTAAATTTTGCAACGAGGTCACGTACTTTTTTAATGTCGCGACGTCGGGGGAGGAGACTGTTATGGAGATACCCTTCTCATTAAGTTGAATGTTGGTGAAGGTAATTGGGCTCTGAGTGAGCCCAGCGATTTTAGTGAAAAGCTGTGGTGCAGCCTTAGATGCTTTGTCGATAACAGATGCATGAGTTAATTTACTGATGAGTACTCGGTATTTAGATTCATCCAAAGACGACGCTTCAACGACTACTCCTTGAGCTTTTATTTTATCGCTATAGTCGACTATCTGCCTGTCTAGGTTAAATCTGTAGAGGAATGCTCCAAGCGCGATTGTTTCTGTCAGGATTACCAAGAATCTCCCACCGGTGATAGCCCACTTGATAAATACATCCAAAGAAGTAGAGTTCTGTTTTTTGATGAGGTTAATTCTTAATTGAGCTTTATTATCCATGGCAGAAAGATTGGGCAACGCAAAAAAAGCTGAAGCTTTTACCAGCCTTATTTCAGTCTAGGTATTTGGGAGAAAAATGTCAAAGAAATTCGTGGCTATTTTCATCTGGAAAGAGCGAGCAGAGTATGGTATACTAAGTTTCGTTCGAAATCGCATAAGCGGTCTTCGGATTTTTACTATATGGCCGAGAAGACACAAAAAGTTACATTAGACAAGATCCGCAATATTGGAATTATCGCGCATATTGACGCGGGTAAGACCACCACCACTGAGAGAATTCTTTTTTACACAGGCAGAACATACAAGATTGGGGATATTGATGATGGAAATACGCAGATGGACTGGATGGAGCAGGAAAAAGAGCGAGGAATTACCATTGTTTCTGCTGCGACAACCACTTTCTGGAAGGACCACAGAATTAACATTATCGATACACCCGGCCACGTAGACTTTACTGCTGAAGTTGAGCGCTCATTGCGCGTTCTTGATGGAGGTATCACTGTTCTTGATGCTGAAGAGGGTGTTCAGTCTCAGTCAGAAACAGTTTGGAGACAGGCTGATAAATACAAGGTTCCACGTATTTGTTTTGTAAACAAAATGGACAAGCTCGGTGCAGATTTTCTTGCAACAGTAAAGAGTATCGAGGATAGGCTTGGTGCGAATCCTGCGATCATGGTAATCCCAATTGGCGCAGAAGACACGTATGTTGGTAACGTTGACCTCCTTACAAGACAGTCAATCATCTGGAATTCAGAAGAGCTTGGCGCAACATTTGAAGTTAAGGATGAAGTTCCTGAAGACTTGAAGGCAAAGGTTGAGGAATATCGCTCAAAGCTTATCGAGAAGATTTCAGAGACTGACGATGCGCTTTTGGAGAAATACCTCGGCGGAGAAGAGCCAACAGTTGAAGAATTAAAGAAAGCTCTACGAGCAGCAGTTATTTCTTATAAACTCGTCCCTATCTATGCAGGCACATCGCTTCGCAATAAAGGTGTTCAGCCACTTCTTGATGCTGTTATCGACTATCTTCCATCCCCGGTTGATCTTAAAGAGGTAAAGGGAATTAATCCAAAGACAGAAGCTGAGGAGATTCGCCAACTCGTTCCAGATGCGCCATTTAGTGGACTTGCGTTTAAGATTCAGAATGATCCTCACGTTGGTAAGCTCACCTATTTCCGTGTTTATTCTGGTCAGATTAATTCTGGATCATACATCTACAACAGTACAAAGGGTGTAAAAGAAAGAGTTGGAAGACTCTTGATGATGCATGCTAATGAGCGTGAAGAAATCAAAGAAGGATATGCTGGAGAAATCGTAGCTATTGTTGGTCTTAAGGATACCGGTACTGGCGATACGCTTTGTGACGAAGCAACCCCAATTGTTCTTGAAAAAATCTCATTCCCAGATCCAGTTATCTCGCTTGCTATTGAGCCTCAGACAAAGTCAGATCAGGAAAAGCTTGGCTATGCGCTTAAGCGTCTTACTGAAGAGGATCCAACATTCTCAGTTAAGTCCAATCCAGAAACCGGGCAGACAATCATTTCAGGTATTGGCGAGCTTCAGCTCGAAGTCATGGTTGATCGTATGAAGAGAGAGTTCAATGTAATTGCAAACGTTGGTGCTCCACAGGTTGCTTACAAAGAATCTTTTGCAAATACTGTTCAGGCAGAAGGTAAATATATTAAGCAGTCCGGAGGACGTGGACAGTTCGGACACTGCTGGCTTCGTGTTGAGCCAAAGGCTCGCGGTGAGGGTAATGAGTTTGTGAGTGAGATCAAGGGCGGAGCTATCCCAGCTGAGTTCGTTCGCGCAGTTGAGAAGGGTGTTTGGGAGACACTTGAAAATGGAGTTCTTCTTGGATATCCAGTAGTTGATGTTAAGGTAGCCTGCTATGACGGTTCATATCACGATGTCGACTCGTCTGAGGTAGCATTTAAGATCGCAGCATCTCAGGCATTACAAGCTGCATCAAAGATGACAGAAATGAATCTTCTTGAGCCTATTATGAAGGTCGAGGTTACAACTCCATCTGAGTTCATGGGAGATGTAATGGGTGATCTTTCAAGTAAGAGAGGCCAGATCCTAGGAACTGAAGAGCGATCAAGAGCTACAATCATCAACGCGCTTGTGCCACTTTCTGAATTATCAGGATATGCAACCCAGATTAGATCTATGTCTCAAGGACGTGCGAGTTATTACATGGAACCAAGCCATTATGATGTCGTGCCACGAAATCTTGTTGAGCAAATGGTCGCAAAGTCTACCTTCACAGGCCGCGTCGAAGCCTAATATTGCACTTCTCTCCCTCATTCGTTACTATACTTTCTCATGAAAAAGATCCGCGTTGGTATTCTTTTTGGCGGGCAGTCAGCTGAGCACGAGGTCTCAATTCGTTCAGCTAAAAATGTCTATGATGCTCTTGATAAGTCTAAATATGAGCCTGTTCTCATAGGCATTACCAAAAAGGGTGAGTGGATCTCTCTCTCAGAGCAAGAGTTTTTAAAACTTCAACCCTCCCTGCTCTCAAGTTCTTCAGACAAACAGAGTGTCATTCCGAATTTATTTCGGAATCCCATAGAGATCCTGAACCAAGTTCAGGATGACGGCCACGTTGACGTTGTTTTTCCAGTATTGCATGGACCATTTGGCGAAGACGGAACAGTGCAGGGTATGCTCAAGCTTTTAGGAATCCCATTTGTAGGTCCAGGAGTACTGGGATCTGCCGTTGGCATGGATAAAGATGTTGCAAAAAGACTTCTGCGAGACGCAAAGATCTCAGTGGTTCCTTTCCTGGTGTTTCATGTAGCTGAGAAGGATAAAATTTCATATGAGAGCATAGTGAAAGAACTGGGTCTCCCCTTTTTTATAAAGCCTGCGAATTTGGGATCATCAATTGGGGTGAGTA
>JAGOPV010000005.1 GCA_017991775.1 Candidatus Levyibacteriota bacterium
AGTGCCCCTGCCCCAAAGTCGACCCGCTTGCCCCTACCATAAATGTAGCCTAGGATCACGCAATCAATTGTATCCTGCAACTCGCCGGATGAGTGTCTCTTTAACTTTACCCAGTTAAAATTGCGACCCCCCGCTTCATACAAAGAATCAGGTCTTTTTACTACCACTCCTTCAAGCCCTTTTGAGATTGCATCATCCAGCATCAGCTGTAGCTTTTCAGGCTCTTCCAGAATAACGCCTGGAGATGGGATAAGAACCTCATCACCACTAATTATCTTTTTCATGACCTCTACTCTCTCCATAAGTGGCGTATCCATAAGAGACTTTCCCTCCGCATAGAGAATATCGAAGACAAATGCTTTTAAAGGCAGGGTCTTTGCGACCTCATCGATATTGTGCTTGCGACGCCTCTTTGTCGTCTCTTGAAATGGCAAGAATTCTTCAGAGTCTGGTTGATACGCAAGTGCTTCGGTATCAAGCACTGCAGTCTTTGCCTTGATCTGCTCGAGAGTCGCCTTGGTAAGCTCTGGGAACATGTGTGTCATCTCCTCAAGATTGCGTGAGTACATCGTGACCTTATCACCATTCTTGTGGATCTGAACTCTAAACCCATCATATTTATATGTCGCATGGATTTTATCCCCCATCTTCTCAAATACTTTGACAGGATTTGGTATTCTCTCGCACAACTCAGATCGTATTGGCCTCCCAACACTCACCGTAAGTTTGGAGACTGCTTCCAATCCATCTCTTGCCAGTGTATTACCAATTAGACCAAGATCTGAGGTCTCGTTGTATGCTTTCTCCAATACTTTTCGCTTTGATTTATCGCCAAGATACGCGATCGCAAGTCCATCAAGAACTGTCGGGTCGCCTACTCCAAGTCGAGTACTGCCTAGCGGCACACGTACCAGGTGTCGACTTTCTGAGGGATCAGCATGCTCTAGCAGTGCTGCTAATAGTGAAATCTTCATTTCAACTGACCCCTCCCCATTTGTCTGGGCAATCTCAAGTAGGCCATTAAAGACATCGTCTATTGAGAGATCTTCTTTCTTGGCTTTAGTCTTCGCTTTGGTACGAAGTTCATATGCGACGATCCCAAGATCCCCTGCTTTATCTGACCTTTCTAGGACGTCTTCTTTCGAGAGATCAAAAGCGAGAGCGATAGCTTGAGCGACCATCTTGTCTGCCATACCAATCTCAATTGGCGCATAAAAAGGTGCAACTCGACCTTGAGTGAGATAGATCACTTTGTCTAGCTCGTCCTTAGAAACTTTAGAAAACATCTCAGAAAGAATATCTATGAGTGCCAGTCGAGACGATGTCTCCTCCAATTTATCTAGATATGATGCAAATTCTTTATAAAGCATTTGTTTCAAGCCATTATATATCTAGCCGCCTTCGTTTTGCCAACCTTTTTGATGATCTTTGAGGCAATAAGGCTCTTTAATTCATTGAGCACTGTGTCCTCTGAGACTTGAGGGAAAAGTTGTTTAAAGCCACTGTTTTGCAGATGACCAGTTTGCTGGATATATTCGATTACTTTTAATTGACGCTCGGAAAGCATCAATGGCGCACCCCCCAATTTCTGCTTGATCTTGCCATCAATTGAGATCCTCTCTACTTTCTCTTTGATTCGTGTTAGCTCGACTGCTAGACCTTCCAAGAAATACTCAAGCCACTCAGTTAGATCTCCCCCGTTTTTTTCAACAGATTGAAGTGCTGCATAATAATCAGCTGCATGATGATCAAAATATTCTTCCAGTGAAAAGAACTTTCTTATATCATACCCCTGCTCATAAAGAATAAGTGTTGAGAGACATCGTCCGACTCTGCCGTTACCGTCTACAAAGGGGTGGATTCGGACGAATTCATAATGAACAACTCCTGACTTCAATACTGGATGAATATCATCATCTGTCGAGGTATTGATAAATGACAGTAAATGATTAATTTGCACAGGAACTGCGACAGCTTCAGGCGGCCTAAATGAGACTTCGCCGGTAAAGCTATTTCGTATCACAACTTGAGTTTGACGAAAAACCCCCTTCTTCTCATCTGGCAAAACCCGCTCAACAGTAAGTGAATGGAGTTTAAAAATGTCATCTGTTGAGAGCTCCCACTTGTCATTCTTTTTCTCAAGTGCGCCTATATACTCCATCGCTTTTCGGTAGTTAATAACCTCCTGCACATCCCGCTCTCTACCCATAATCGTCTCGCCTTGTAGCACCTTCTCGGCTTGAGAAAGATTGAGCTCATTACCTTCTATGTGAGTTCCATAGTGTACAGCCCGCACCATCGCATCATCTCTAAATTTCTTTTCGTAATATGGGAGAAGTGGCGCGTGATCGATGAATTGTTTTGAGGCTTCAATTGCCCCTATGAGGCGAAGCATTTTGGTCGTAATACGATAATTAGGTTGATACATATAAGTTAATCAGCAACCTGCAATCAGGCGCTCTTTTTTTGTGAAATATACATTCCCCAGATCAATCTTCCACATTCATCCTTTAGGCTGATAAGATTTTCGTAATCTTCTTTTTTAATTAGTCCTTCCTCTAGTGAAAATAAAAGAAGATACTCAGCTTCAGAAAGCGACCCGTAGGAAATTGTGAGGAAATGTCTAAATTCGTTTTTACTTAACCTAGAATATCCTTCAACAATATTGGTTGGAACGGATAGCGCAGCTCTTCTCAGCTGAGACGTGAGTCCAAATATTTCTGATTTAGGAAAAAGTTTTGTTTCTTTATAAACTAGATGGGCAAATGAATCAGTCTTTTGCCAAACAATTAGATCTCTATACGTGTTAATCTTTGTACTTTTTGCTGATTGCTGAGTACTGTTCACTGCATGAATTCTCGCACAATTCCCGAGGTAAAACAAGCCTATCTATAGGTAGATTTATATGACGAACTATAGATATCTACCTCCCCTTTCTTTACAAGATTGATCAAAAGGTGTATAGATATGGAGATAATGTCTGAGTTGAGAAAACCAGAACCTCAGGAAGAAAAAAAACGAACTCTTTCCAGGAGAGATTTCTTGGGCGTCTCGGCTGCAGCCACGATTGTTGGGGGAATTGGCCTTATCGGATATACGGATTATGAGAAGGATGCTCTAGAGCCACAAATAGCACCATCGAGGACGATTGAAGGTCAAAGCCCGAGCGTTATGGGCTCTACCTCTAGAATACAATCAGAGGTCTACGACGAGCATCATATCCCACTTCAAGAAAACATTAGTAACGGACTGATTGGACTAGGAGGACTTGCTATGGCCGCGTATCTTGTCGATAAGTATATCGTAGAGCCAATCAAGGTAGAGAGGGCACTGTATGAGAATCCTAAAGTTACACCAGATTCTACAAATACTGATAATAGCTGATCACTTCATCAACTGAATCACTGTCGCCTCTTTTACTTTGCTTTTAATGAATTCCTGATGTGTTGTCGTAAGGATGGTCTGCTGCATACCCACGATATCCAAAACATCTTTGATATGCCCTTCATCCAACTCTGAAAAAATATCATCCAGCAACAGTAGTGGCCTTTGACCCATGACATTCTCAATGTAAGTCAGTTGCAATAATTTTAGCTGCAAAACTACAAGGCGCTGCTGACCACGCGAGCCATATTGTTTCACATTTCTTCGCTCTTCTTTGTCCTGGAACTCTACAAAGAAATCATCCCTATGAGGGCCTACAAGAGTCACTTTCGCCCCAATCTCAGCTCCCCGGTACTGTTCAAGCCTTTCTTCTGAAATAATGCTGTGATCATAGGTCACGAAAAGATTAAAAAGCGACTTTTCCTCAGTATTAAAAAAGTCGATCAACTCCTGTCTTTTCTGTGTGAGATAGCTCCCATTTTTTATAACAATTTCGTCCCAGTATCTGAATTGCTCATCATTACGTATCCCTGTCTCTGCCACAACATCAAGAAGTGCATTTCTCTGACGAAGAGCTTTCTCATAGGCTGTGGATGATAGTCTATACTGGCGATCTACAAGATCTAGAACGTCATCCAAAAATGACCTCCTGTGTGAGGGTGAAGAGATAATGATATCCAGATCTGATGGGACAAAAAGAAGTGCTGGAAGTCGTCCCGCAAAGTCGACTCGCCTCTTAGGAACGCCATTGACCAAGAATCGTTTTGCAAAAGATCGGCTCATCCCAACAGAGTCAGTCACTATCGCCTCCAATGTGTCTTTCTCCCCATTCTCCTCTATCTGGCCTTTAACACGGGCTAGGTGCTGATTGGATGCGATCATCTGGACGTCTTTTTCAGCTCGAAAACTCTTACCAGATGACAAAAGAAAAATGGCCTCGAGGAGATTGCTTTTCCCTGCAGTATTTGGACCAACGATGATCGTTGTCTGTGGAGAAAAAAGGTAAGTAGCTGATTCGTAGCTTCTAAAATGTTGTAGAGAGACCCCAGTAAAAATCATTCAATGACTGTACCAACAAACGCTTTGCCAGTAAAGTAGTTCTCAATATTTTCAAAGTCCTCTCCATGCATAACGACAACTTTTGCACCCAATTCTTGAGCCTTTTTAGCGGCAATCGGATCAAATGGCGCGTTAAGACCTGGCTCCCACTCATCCCCTACTATCTTTCTGAATTCTTTCCAGGTCGTTTTATTTATTGGCTTAGCATTTTTAAATTTCTTGGGATCTTTGTCATAGACCTGGGCGATGTTACTTAAATTAATCACTGACTTTACATCATAGTCCTCACAAAGAAGGAGAGCACAATAATCTGTTGACCAACCAGGCTTCCATCCGGCTGCCACCACGACTGGCTCGCTTGCTTTCCTAATGATCTCGTAATGCTTGAGGATATATGGGTGTGCTACATCGCGAAAGATAGTTCTAATAAGATGTGCATTAAGTTTGGTCGCGTGGATCCCAAGATAATCAAGATCGTCTCGAGTCAACTCGTGTCCTACGACAGATCTACCTGCATCTCGATAGCGCCTGGCAATAGTGCCGCCACCAGAAACGAGAAAGAACTGACGATGAGGATGTGACTTAAGTTGTGCGCGAATAAATTTATTAAGATTGGAAAGAAATGTGGTATTTACTCCGCCTTCTGGAGCAACAAGCGACCCGCCGATAGACATTACGATTTTTTCAGTATAGGTACTGGTCATAGGAGCATACCGAGGATGGCATGCACTGGTCATAGTAACACAAAGATTTTGGGCTAACAACAAACAAGATCTTACTAAGAATTTTATTCTTCGAGCAATGCGAGAAGTATCTCAACGGCTCAAGCTCTCGGCTTTCAGACTCGAACAGTAATATTTTCACTTCACCCTGGACACCGCAGTTAACCTTGGCAGACGGGACAATAAAATGTCCCTCTTCCACCAACTACAATTCTCTCAATGAGAGTGCCACAAATCGTACAATTCTCACCTGCTTTTCCATAGACCTCAAAGTGGTTTTGATACTCACCTTTCCCACCATCAACCTGGATAAAATTTACTTCACTTGCTCCGCCATGTGCTAGACCTTTCTCCAAGACGTCAATCAAACTTCGGTAAAGTAGCGCTATCTCATCTTTTTCCAAAGAATTCGCTTTTCTTCGTGGATCAATCTTGGATAGAAAGAGTGCATCATTTGCATAGATATTGCCGACTCCTGCAATTTTTCGCTGATCCATAGTGAGCGTTTTGATAGGGGCACCTGATGACGAAACTATTTCTCCAAATTCCTCTAGTGAAAGTGTCCCCAAAAGATCTTTCAGCGGCAACTCTTTGCCTAGTGATTTGAAGAAAGAAAGGGTATGAACATCCTCTGTCCTGACAATCTTTATCCAGCCAAATTTACGAATGTCATTGAAATACAGCATCGATGCATCACTTATTGTTCGAGGAGACGAAGTCCTCTGAGAACTTCTCTCTTGCCTCGCTAAATCAAGGCGGGCTTCGTTCGAAGCATAAGATTTACTATTCTGCAACGTGAAAATGACATGCGTGTGCTTATGTGGTAGTTCCTCTGGGAGAGATAGTCTTGGGTGAAAACTCTTTGATAGCCCATTCTGATTGCTGCCATCTGATTGCTGATTGCTCTGATAGATGAACTGTCCAGTCATTTTGACATGTGCCACCAAGCTTAAGCCATTTGCAAAATCGATCACAAGTCCTTTTCCAAATCGCCTCACCCCTTCTATCTCACTGTCTAGTATGTCCTTTGGCTCGCCATTAAAAATCCGCGCGAAGCGAATCTCAATAGCTGCGATACTTTTCCCAACAAGATATTTTTCAAGTCCTCTTCTTATTGTCTCTACTTCAGGTAGTTCTGGCATGTCAGGATTTTAGCACAGTGGCCATTCTGGATTAGAAAGAATAACTTTGCTAGAATACTCGATAACTTCATGAAGATTGGCCAATGCCGGCTACATCATTCAAGAAGACCATTCAAAGGAGACGATCATGGTTTGGTCGATCACCCATGTCAGGCGCTGGTGTGCAGCAATAGTCGCTCTGTTTCGACTTTGCAAAGCAGATGAGGCTGCCATGAAGGATATGCCATGAACTATCATTTTCTATCCCTTGGAGAACTCACAGGCGACTGGGGAGATCCTAGTCCCACCAAATGGGTCTTTTGCCTCGCAGGCATAGCCATTTGGATTATTGTGGTCATAATCGCCTTCCCTAAAAAGAAGGACTAATTTGACCACTACACCTCCACCCTCCTCCTGTAGGTGACTATGGGAGGAGGATTTTTCCAGCCTCAATCTAGCCTCATAATTTCTATTATATATCTTATAGTATTGACATCTTGCATAGGAGTGCTATAATCCGATTTAAGGTAGTAATTACTATGAAAATAGCCTCATATAGCAGGCTTTTTTTCGTTTTAGACACTACTCGTTCTTTAAAAGACTAGTTGCGTAAATTTTGTAATTCCACATTTTAACTGTGGCCTTTTTGGTAGGAGCTACTCCCCTCTTCCTACCCAATATGCCACAGTTAATGCATGATCTTTTCACTATACCCTTATCATCTGGAAGATGATAAGAAGTGTGAAAAGACGATCTTGTGGTAAACGATTAAGTATCCCTTGGAGGGGAGATGACAGACATAACGAGTGTAGAATTCTGTGGCAAATGTAAGAAGTACGTAGTGCTACACCTTGGTGTATGCCCTGAGTGCTTCAAAAAGCCCGAAAACAAAAATCGTCGAAAGTCGCGGACCGCCGCTAAAAAGCGGCGATCGTCCTCACGCAAGTTCCATGGAGGAAATCGTCGATGAACACATTGATGCTGGTCGATCTAGGAGTCGACCCAGCTGCCCTGGCAGCTGAGGAGGACGTTCTCTTCCGAGACATCATGGTCGGGCAAGGGCTCGATCCCGAAGATGAAGTCCCCATATTCCTGGCCCCCCTTCAAGTCGAAGGTGTGCTGATGGAGTTCGGCGCTGAAGACGGGTTCACAATCTGTCCCAAGCTCGTACAGCCATGCAGGCTGAAGGATTTCAGCGTTCGGACAATCAGGTTCTTCCGCCTTGCGAAGCAGGTCGGGCTTTTACAGCCAGCGATCAAGCTCTGGCTCTTTCTCGGCACGCCACAGGCATGTCGACGTTCAAAGGCGTGGAAACGCCTTTCAATGTGGTTCACACGTCAAACGGCACGAAAAAATCAGCTCGCCCTGTCGGCGATGATCTGAAAGGAACATCAAGTGCTAGAAGGCAACACCACTCAGGACATCGCGAGCATCAGCTTGGCATTCTTTGCCGTAGTGTCCCTCATGATTATCGCGTATTGTGTGGCCAGCCAACGCGGCGATGGTAGCCTTTACGGGCATCTCGACGGCGGACCGTACTGAACTGGACGCACTAGTCAATTTATCGCTTCCGTCCTGCGCAACTGCGCGGGGCGGAAGTCTTTCTTTTAAGAGGATTTCACCAAAGAGGAGATCTTTTTCTTAAATACATCTTCACTGAATTCTTTTGCTCTCTTCACACTTTCTTCCTTAGTCCACTTTTTCTTTTCAAATTCTTTTATCGTCTTTTTAAGACTTTCTACAGTTAATTCCTTAAAGAACATCCCTGTCTTTCCCTCAACTACAGTCTCTTTTACCCCACCAGAGTTATATGCGATAACTGGGAGACCCTGTCCCATTGCCTCAACTGGCGTGATACCAAAGTCCTCATCCTCTGATGCAAAAAGAAATGCCTTTGCCCCCTTCATTAATGCCAGCTTCTCTTCATCATTCACTTCCCCCACAAATTCAATATTGTTTATTGTTCGAGGAGACGAAGTGCTCTGAGAACTTCTCTCTTCGCTCGAAGAATAACTACTGCCATTTGCCATTTCTCGCAGCTCTTCTCCATACCCTCCAAAGCCTTTTCCAAAAACCTTAAGTTGGATCTTGAGCTCTGAGCATGCTTTCACAATAATATCCACATGTTTGGCACGTGCCAATCTACCCCCTGTCAAATAATAATCTCCGGATTTGCCATTTGCCATTTGCCATTTGCCATTTGCCAAACTGACAGGCGGATAGATCACGACGGCATTTTTACGATAAAACTTCTGAATTCTTCCTCTCACTTCTTCAGAATTAGCGATATATTGATCGACATTTTTAGATGCATCAAAATCAACAATGCGCAGAAAATGATTTATGACTTCACCCACAACTCTTAAGGCTTTATTATTCTTCCACTCTCTGGCTGTCGCGTATCCATAAAGATATCGAGGAGGTGTATGACAATAGCAATAGAGCTTGGCTGACTTTTTATTGATCATGTTGGGAAAATATGCTCCAGAAGCAGAGGAGATGATGACATCGTATGAAGAGAAATCAAACTGCTTAAAAGCTAGGGGTGATAAAAGTCTGAGTGGACTAATGAGTTTTGCTTTAAAAGGAATCCACTGCAGGAATGAAGTGTGAATCTTCCATCCGCCAGCTGGCGGATTAAAACGATCCCTATGTGGACCAAGATATGAAGGAAGATAAACGCTGGTATAGACATCAGCCTTAGGGTAGATATCATGGAGCGCTTCAAGTACCCTCTCTGCTCCCCCATACTCTTTTATATAGTCATGAACTATTGCTACTTTCATAGTGTGAATTTGAATAATGATGTATGAATAAAGAATGGCGAGCTTGAGACCTTATTCATTCTTCTTTCGACTTTATTTATAACAACCCAAGCTGCTCTTCGTCTTTATCCTTTTTAACTTCAATTTTTACTTCTTCAACTGGTGGTGGATTTTTGGCGTCAAGGCGAATAATGAGACTCTTGAATTGATGTGCCTCAAAACCTTTTCGAACTGAGACAAAATCAAGATCCTCTATCCTGCATGTATCCAATTTCAAATGCACTGGTGCATCAAGAATAATTGCTGCTAACTTCTTAGCGAGTGCTCCTTGCTCTGCATCAGTTGCCAGCTTTAACGCAGTACCCTCGGGAAGCTGATCTAATTTCATAAAAATATTTTCAAACGTGCCAAACTTTTGCAGGAGAGATGCCGCAGTTTTTGGACCAATCCCTGTGATACCAGGATATCCATCAGACTGATCACCAATAAGAGCTTTATAATCAATAAATTGCGCTGGAGTAACGCCGTATTTCTCCTCCACCATTGTGGCATCAAAGAGTGCAGTCTTTGTCATGCCAGTTATCGTCATCAAGATCTTGGTCTTGTCATTTACCAACTGCAAAAGATCTCTATCCCCTGTCACGATGATGACCTGATCAATTCCCTCCTCAACAGCTTGCCGCGCATATGTCCCAATCACATCATCGCCCTCATAGCCATCAGCTGAGGCGACGTGGACTTTCATTACTTCAAGGAGTTCATCTATTAATTTAAATTGATCAGATAAATCACTTTCCATTTTGGGTCGATGTGCGTGATAGCCCGCAAACATACTCTGTCTGACCGTAGGCTTGGTGCGATCAAAACATATGACAAGATGAGTTGGCTTTTGCTCTGTTAGAACTGTCAATAGCATTGAGAAGAAGCCGTAGACTGCATTGACTACTTGCCCACTAGAGTTCGTGAGGCCTGGCATCGCATGATAGGCTCTATGCAAAAGGGCTGAGCCGTCAATCAAAAGGAGTTTCGTAGAAGGGGTTTCTGACATAGCGTCATTGTAACATGTTTATGGAGAATTTCTTTTAGGCTTTCTTAGCAATTGCAGGAATCACTTTAGGACCCATCAGCCTGACAAAGTCATCGGCATCAAGTGTCTCTTTTTTGATGAGCTCTTCTGCGATCTTATCAAGGCGCTTTCGAAGCTTTTTCATAACACTTTCTGCTGTCTTATATCCAGCTTCGATAATTCTTCCAACTTCAACATCGATCTTGGCAGACATCGCATCTGAGATATCTTTCTGCTCATACATCGAGCGCTGATCACTATCAAGATTGAGAGGTCCGAGATCACTCATTCCAAACTGCACTACCATAGCACGCGCAACTCTCGTTGCCTTCTCGATATCATCTGATGCTCCTGTCGTGATCTCGCCAAAGACGATCTCCTCTGCTGCTCGACCTCCAAGCATGACTGCAATCTGCTCGATAAGGCGAGTCTTTGTCTCATGAACTCGCTCTATCGGCTCCATCATAGTGTGTCCCAGACTCATACCACGAGAAACAATAGATATCCTATGGATTGGATCCATATGAGGCATATGCCATGAAACAAGTGCGTGTCCTGCCTCATGATATGCAGTCATTCTCTTGTCCTCATCAGACTGAAGCCGCTTTTTCTCAGGACCTAACTTAACCTTTGTCGCAGCTTCCTCGAGATCTACCATATCAATTTCTTTCTTCTCAAGGCGCGCTGCGAGAATAGCTGCCTCATTGAGCATATTTTCAAGATCAGCCCCTGAGAAGCCAACGGTTCTCTTTGCTATCTTTTCCCAATCAACATTTTTTTCAAATGGCTTGCCTTTGGCATGGATACCTAATATTTCTTTACGACCCTTAACATCTGGTAGCTCAAGCGCAACTCTTCTGTCAAAACGACCTGGGCGCACAAGAGCTGGATCTAGGACATCAGGTCTATTCGTAGCTGCCATGACTACGATCTGCTCATTTTGTGTAAATCCATCCATCTCCACCAAGATCTGATTCAAGGTCTGTTCACGCTCATCATGGCCACCCATAGGACCAATGCCCCGCTGTCTTCCGATAGCATCGACTTCGTCGATGAAGATAATCGCTGGTTGTGCTTTTTTAGCAGTATTAAAAAGATCTCTCACGCGAGATGCGCCAACTCCCACAAGCATTTCCATAAATTCAGATCCTGCCATAGAGAAGAAAGCTACATTTGCCTCACCTGCTGTTGCTCTAGCCAAGAGTGTTTTACCAGTTCCTGCAGGTCCGATCATCAAAACACCTTTTGGAGTACGCGCTCCGAGTGCTTTGTATTTCTGTGGATTCTTCAAGAAGTCTACGATCTCAGTGAGCTCTTGCTTTGCCTCATCCACCCCAGCAACATCTGCAAATGTAGTCTTTGGCGTATCTTTGTTAAATAACTTTGCTTTTGATTGTCCAAAAGAGAAGATACTCTCCTGGGATCCCCTAGCCTGCTTAAAGATCACATAGAAAAATCCGATCATAAGAAGTGCTGGAAGGAAAATACCCAAGACACTGAGCCATCCATTCATGCCTGAGTTGTCCTTAATCCCAACTTTAAGATTCTTGTCTTTCAAAGATACTCCTGCGTCATTGAAGAGGGAGTAAACGTCTGCTGATGGCTCTTTAAAAGCGACTACTTTCTCGCCATTTTTTCTGAGGACTTGGAGCTTCTCATCATTCACAACGATCTCTTTAACATTTCCAGCCTTAACATCAGAGATAACTTGAGAAAGAGGGACTGTTTGGCCTGCATCTCCTGCCCCACTAAATGAGCCAATAAGCATCACAAAAAGGAGGAGCAAGAAACCATAAAGAAGGAGATTTTTCCAAGAGGCTTTGACCTTCAATTTAACTATTTTATTCTTTTTGTCCCGAGAGGGAACTTTGCGGGATTGCACAGCCATAACGTAGGTGTGAGTATAACAAATACAAATTCCAATTACCACCCTACTCTCTCATCGAGATGGCATTATCCTCATAATCTACTAGGCCGTCTTTGGCAAGTTTGGACAAGATCGTCTCAAGTCTTTCTCCATCGATTGGATTTTTATCTGCAAAATAATCCAAGAGACCTGAAAATGAGATCCTTTTAATTTCCAACAACAATTTGACAGTCTGACCACGATACCACCTATCTGAGGACTTAAAGTGAGATTGTTTGGCGATTGGAATTTTAATTGTTTTGAGGACAAGCGATGAGTAGTCCATAAGGGCTTGGTTCCACTCAGATGCACGCCCTTTAGGCAGTATTTCTCGCGCTATATCTGCAATTATCTTCTCATCTGGTAACTGTCCTTGAAAAAACTCCACCGCAATCACTTTGCGAATATTGGTATCTATGACAGGTATCTGTGCATCGAAGGCAAAACAGGCCACGGCTGAGGCTGTATATTGCCCTATTCCAGGTAATTTTGTAAGTTCTCTTGTTGTTTTTGGCCATTTTATTGTTCGAGGCAAACGCTGAGAACTTCTCTCATCGTTTAAAGAAGATTGTTTTGCGAGTATCTTTGCAGCTCTTTGTAGATTGAGTGCTCTCCTGTTGTAACCCAGACCTGACCAATAGATTAAGACCTCTGACACCGGTGCTGTTGCAAGACTTTGGACATCAGGGAATTTTTGCAGCCATGCCTCATATTTCGGGATGACACGTGAGATTTGCGTCTGCTGAGACATGATCTCAGAGACCAATATCTTGTAGGGGTCTTTAGTAGATCGCCATGGAAGATCACGCTTATTTTCTATGTACCAAGAAAGAATTTTCTCTTGAAATTTAACAATTTCTTCCTGTGTCATGAGGTAGATCTTAGTACATTTTGGAACCAAGTGGTGAGTCTTTATCTGGACGAACGAGCACTACGTTGTCCTGACTATCATTTACTCCAAGAGTAAGTACTTCAGAAATATATGGGCCAATTTGTTTGGGTGCAAAGTTAACAACACAAAGGACAAGAGAGCCTACTAATTCTTGAGATGAATAATTCTGAGTGATTTGCGCACTAGAATTCTTTACTCCTATTTGTGGACCGAGATCGATCTTTAATTTATATGCAGGTTTTCTGGCTTCAAGAAAGTCACTTACTTCAAGGATTTTTCCCACTCTGATATCTACCTTTTCAAAATCACTATATGAGATATCCATTACTTTAGCGTGATAAAGCCCATCTTTTTCTTCACTTCTCCAACTGTCGCCTGAGCTATGCCACGACACCTTGCAGTATGTTCTCTCAAAATTTCATCGACGATCTGTGGGTTTTCTTCAAAATACTTTCTCTTTTCTTGGAATGGTGCAAGCTCTGCAGATATAGCGCCAGCAACATCTGTTTTCATGTCAGAATATCTGATAACTTTGTTCTTATAGTCCTGAACATATTTCTGGTGCAATTCTGCTCCTCCGAATAGATATGCAAGGATAAATAGATTTGCAACACCACCCTCTTGTGGGATAGATCCGCCTTTTTTACCGTCATCTGTAGGGACTTTTGCAAGTCTCGCCTTTACCGTCTCGGCGTCATCTGTCATGTTGATAAAGCTGCCATCGACTGACTTACTCATCTTGCCATCCCCCATAAGTGATGGGACATACTCCCCTTTTGTCTTGAATCTTTTTGGCTCTGGAAAAGTATCACCGTATGTAGCGTTAAATTTACGAGCTATCTCACGAGTCACTTCAAGATGTGGCTCCTGATCAATACCAACTGGCACGAGTTCTCCTTTATACAGCATGATATCTGCAGCCATGAGTATTGGATAATACAGTAAGCCCATATTTACATACTGAGGATGCTGAGCTTTTTTATCCTTGTATGTTGGCAGATCTTCAAGTCGGGAGACTTGATAGATGGTACCAAGAAGGTACGCCAGCTCCATATGCTCTGGGACGAGTGACTGGATCTCTAAAAGACATTTTTCAGGATCGAGTCCTGCGGCAAGGTAATCAAGAATAATACTTCGAGTAGACTCAGCAAGGGTTTCTTTATCATAAGGTGTAGTAATCGCATGAAGATCGACAACGGAAAATACTGCGTCATACTCCTCTTGCAGCTCCAGCATGCCTTTAACAGCCCCCATATAGTTGCCTAGATGAAGTCTGCCTGTTGCTCGTATACCAGAATAAACTCTCTTTTTCATATCTGTATTGTATCATGGACTAACTGTTTCGCACCGATCTGGAAGGGATCCACTTCCAGAAGGTGCCGACCTACCACTTAATCACTGGGTATGGGCGATCGCATGCCTCTTTGTGCTCTTCATAATATACCTCTTCTTCACAGGGAGGATTGGCAAAATCATGCACAATATCTTTTCCTGCATCATAAAGAGTTCGCCCCACATCTTTCACGCCTTCTCCGCTCCTTAGTCCCGCATCAGCGCCTATTGCTGCATTCGCAACAAGAGATGCGCCAAGTGCAATTCTAAGGGAGTTCTTTTTGACCAGTTCTTTTGCATATATTAACGATTCCATCTTTTTTCACCTCCTTTACAACTTTTGCTCAAAATAGAGAAAGTTGCCATCAGGATCACAAATCTTTGTCGGATCTTTAACTGTCGATTCTTTTAGGAAATCTACAAAGTACTTGATCTCAAAAGACTTTTGGCCATTTTTAATAGATACAATTGGTACTCCATGATGTGGAAGAATATTGCTTGTAGATGGGGTTGCTCGTATGCCAAATTTTTTCTGACTTCCATGGAGACTGAGCTTTAGCTGCGATTTCAGCACAGAGTCTTCTATGCCCTTATTTACAACCTCTAAATAGGAAAGATACCCTACTGCTGTCGAGAAAAGAGTCGGATAGTCATCCTCAGAGATTGTCTCTTTTGAAAAAAGTTCTAAAAGAAAATCCCTCTGATCTTCAAGCCTAAATTTATCTAACTGTAGGCTGAGGGCAATTGTTGGGATTACAGCCTGGAGACTAGGCCTGAACTGCTCTATATTCTCTTTCATTTGCTCAATCTGCAGACCAAGATCTTTCAGGTAATTATCTTTTGTTCCAGATACAATTTCTGCTAGTGATCTAATTTTAACCCCCTCATTTCCATCAATTTTTTCCAAAATTCTATGAAGCGAACTTTTGAACTCATCCGAATGATTCTTAGTTACTTTAAAAACAGACCTCAAGGCATCAGTCTCTTCAAGAAGAGTAATATGTAGTGTCAGAGGCGTGTGCATCGACACTAGCTTTGTAACCTTGCTTAACCTGAATAAGAAAAGTATTTCCCCGAGATTTGGCAACGTCTCAAATCCAGTTTTCAGAGGCACTGGGCACTTAAACGGGAGACAGAGAAGAAATGCTGAGATTGTATGTCCTGGAGTTTCCTTCAAGTATTTACTGACTTCTTTCCCTACGGCGTCTTTATTGCCAATCGAAATTTCATCTTCCTGCAAGAAGGATACTAGAGAGCTATGATCATATTTTATTGGAGTCAGCTCTTCGCATAATGAAATAACTTCTTTGAATTCTATTCTCCGCTCTGGGAATAAAACTTCTGGAATTTCTTCGTCCAATGGATACTTAAATGGAATAGCACTAGAGATCCTTTGCCCTGTTACTTTTTGTGCAAATGTAATTGAATAACTCATACTCTCCTCTTTCCTTGATTGATATATCCAAATGGCTCTTGCCCCAATTCATTTATGATAATTTGATGAACATGAGTTGACCTAGCCTGATCCTCTACTGCCTCGTACGGAACAACATCAATTCGAGAGGTGCCCCCTAACAATACTCCTCTGCCATGCTGTGGCGGCGGATTCGTTGCAGGAGTTCTATAAGGATCAATAGACAATGTGTCCATTTTCCCTGAAGCATTAAGGGAGCAGTAGATATATCCATTAGCTCCATATTCTTCATCTAGAAATGCTTGTACACTACTTCTCCCTGAACCATCAAGTTTTTGATGTTTGGCATTTCTTATCGCAACATAGGATTTTGCCATATCTTCTGGAGCCACCCCTTCATCAATCTGCCTTTTAGACATCGCTCTTTGCATTACTCCGATAAACGGCTCGTAATCTTGTGCCTCGATCTTCGCCTTCTCATATACGACATTACGGCCAAAGTCTTCGTCTCGATCAATAATAGATTTCAGTGGAACAAACCTAAAGCCATCAGGGTTAACAGCATTTGCAAGAGAAGCAACACCGTCTTCATACTCCTGAATCTCCTCATCACTTACATCAAAAAGATCAAACGATTTAAAGAACTGTCCTTCTGTTAAAAAGGTGAATCTAGCACCAGGAGGATAAAAGCTCTGAACTCCATAAATGATGTCATTAAGGTGAAGAAGAAAACCAAGCTCTGCAAGATCTGGTGATGTACGGCCTGCATTTGCAACCTCAGATGGACTCTTATGTGCGACGGCTGTGAGAACAAAGTCTATTGGCTTCCCAATCCCCACCTGACCATCTAACGACGCCTTCACTGATGGTAGGACTGGACGCGAGCCTCCGCCTCTGGCACTTTGCACTTCTTTGAAAAGAAAATCTGAGAGATTATTAGACTTGGGAACAAGACGATCGCGAGACAGCTTGGCATCCATAAACTCATTCACAGTGTCAAAATAAACCTCTTTTGTAAAAAGCGATTCGCTATCAGCCGAGCCAAACTAACCCCTGGCCATCAAGTTGGCGAGGGGTGTCCTCAAATACCATAGTGCGTCGTTGTTCTATGCTCATAATATCTTTTATATTGAACTAAATCTTCCTCTCTGAATTTCTTTTGATCCTCTTGTCACTGTTGCAACTCCAATGCCCAACTCTTGTGCAATCTTACTTTGTGGAATGCCCTTTTTAAGCATCTTCACAATCTGAAGTCTAGTTGGTATCTCCTCCAACTCTTTTGGAGTAAGTATCCCCTCTAAAAGATTTGTTAGTTCTTTTTTATCCTTACAAGCAAGAATCACATTAAGTAATTCATCAAAAGATTTATTCTTCATACATACTATCATACTAGTATGTTGATATATTGTCAAGAGGCTTATGCAGCTTTTCTGGAGAAGATATTCCGTGCAAATCTACTCAATTTTCCACGGGTTGATTCTTGAGAAGTGCGATTAGATGCAGGGATGGCAGTATCTCCCCGACTATAATCATTTTCTGCAAAATTTGATCGTGATGTTGGGAACCGAGAAATATTATTTGGAATATCTTTCTCAGATTTTAAGACCTCTAACTTTCTACCAGCATCAGATCGAGAAGGGCTCTGTTCTACTACAATTGGGGCTCTCGGTACAGATACCCCTCCCTTGAATTCTCCACTCGCAACTGTATCGCCAATCATCAGATCCATTTCAGCTAGAGCTTTGTCCCTTTTGGGAGCAGCAACGACCTCTGCCTGCATTGCGGCCCTCGTGATAGCAAGCTGCTCTTCTCTCTGCCGCTGCAGATCTGCTTTCATTTTCTCTTTTACTTGAGAATGTGCCAAGGAAATGTTTTCTTTAGGGACTGGAGGTGTCGTGATATCTGTCGTATCCTGCTTCAGTCGATCAAATTTCTGATTTGCAGTCTCTGTCTGTGGTGTTGGAGAAGTTCGATATCTATCTAAGAAATTCCATCTAGATTTCTTCCTTGGGGCTCCTTGATTCTCATTTGTTGTCTCATCCATGCATCTATAGTACCAACTGGATTTAAAATTACGCAAGCCAAGAAGATTTAAGTTTTTGAAATGATTTCTCTAAGATTGATTCTCTTATTTTCTTCATGAGATTCACAATGAAATATACATTGTGATAGGAGCCTAGGCGTTGTGCGAGGATCTCATCTGCCTTGAAAAGATGCCTCAGATATGCCCTTGTATAGGTAAGGCACGTCATACACTGACAATCCTTATCAATTGGTCCGGCATCTAGTGTGAATCTTTCATTGGTGATTTGCATAGTAAAGTTATTTTCTTTTCTACCCCCTGCGCCTGGTGATATATACAGATTGCCATGTCTCCCCCTTCTGGTTGGTGCAACACAATCAAAAAAGTCTACTCCAGCTGCAACACCTTCGAAAAGATCTTGTACTTCTCCTATTCCTAGAAGATGTCGTGGCTTATCATCCTGAACATGTGGCATCACCCAGCCTAGTGTTTGATACAGCACATTTTTAGAGGTATATGACCCACCAATGGAGATGGCTGGGAAGTACTTGTCGGTAAATTTTGCAGAGGCAACTCGAAGGTCTTCAAAGTGTCCGCCATGGATCACGCCGTACATCAGCTGGTCTTGTCTCTTCTGTGCTGCAAGACTAGCAAGTCCCCATCTGTTGGTACGCTCTAGCGAGACGAGTGTGGTCTGATAGTCCCAAAGCGGTGACTCGTGATCATCAAACGCAACGATCAGATCTGCTCCTAAATCTTCCTGGGCTTTGATAGAAACATCTGCATCAAACCAGTGTTTTGATCCATCAATATGGGAGTAAAACCACACGCCATCTTCATTGACCTTGGCGGCTCTTAGTTGATTGAGCTTACGATCCTCAGTAGTTTTTGTGACTGCTGGTAAGAGACCTGCGCTCTCAATTGGATCTACAAAGACAGACTTTGAAAATTTACTCAAGTTACGCCCCATGTGATCACGTACCTTTACTTTTTTTTGCGCAACACCAAGGGAGAAGACCTGAAATCCCCCACTGTCGGTCATTGTGGGTTTATTCTTCCACCCCATGAACTCCCCGAGACCGCCCATCTTTTCAACCACATCTGTTCCAGGACGAAGAAAAAGATGATAGGTGTTGGAGAGAACTATCTGAGCACCAATTGCTTCCAAGTCCTGAGATGAAAGCGTCTTAACTGTGCCCTGCGTACCTACAGGATTAAAGTTCGGAGTAAGGATATCGCCATGTGGTGTTGATAATCTTCCTGCCCTAGCTTTTGAACTTTTATCTTTTTGTAAAATGCTAAATTTAAACATATATTTCTTGTCATGCTGAACTTGATTCAGCATCTCGCTTATAAAATAGATCCCGGATCAAGTCCGGGATGACATTCTCTCCTATTGTACTTAGAATTATAATTTTCGAACTTCTTCTTTAAACTGCAGGCCTCGATCTTTGTAACTCTTGAACATATCAAAGCTTGCGCACCCAGGTGAGAGAATAACGACATCCCCAGGTAATGCAACTTTTGATGCTGCCATCACAATTGTAGCCATATCTTTAGCTCCCTCTAGATACACAGCTTTAGGTTTCTCGCTAGGATTCTGCTGAATAGCTGCCTCAATTGCTTCGCGAATTCTTGGCCATTCTTCACCAATGCCAATGATGGTTGTAATATTTAAAGCCTTTGCGATCACTTCCCCTAGATACGTAAAATCACTGCTCTTTGATGATCCTCCTAGGATCAAGACCTCTGGCTGTGTAAATGCCTGAACTGCAGCTGCTGCTGTCTCAGGAGTGGTCGAGAACGAATCATTGAAGTACTTCACGCCATTCACCTCAGCTACTTCTTCAAGTCGATGCTCAAGTCCTTTAAATGTCGCAAGGACGCTATAGAGATCTTCTTTTGAGGCTCCTGCCAATGTTGAAGCCATGCATGCCGCCATCACATTCTCAAGATTATGATGACCTAAAAGCGCAATTTTATCAGCATCGATGATCTTCCATTCAGCTCCTTTTACTCGAAGCCACACTGCACCTTCTCTAAAGAAACTTCCCTCCTCTGTACTAGGCCTTTCAAGACTGACATAGAAGACTTTACCATCTGTATGGATATCTGATTCATGACTTGCGACATAATCTCGATTGATGACTGCAAAACACTCTGGCTTCTGGAAACGTAAAATATTTCTCTTTGCATCTATGTATTCCTCAACTGTGGCGTGATAATCTAGATGCTCACTCGTCATCATTAAGACCACTGCGATATCAGGACTCACAGTGAGATCTTGGAGCTGGAAGCTTGAAAGCTCCAATACCACGCGGGATGTCTCATCAAGAAGATGGAGAAAGCCTAATGGGGGTGTGCCGATATTGCCACCAAGATATGTCTCAAAGTCTGCTTTTTTGAGCATTTTTGCGATAAGCGAGGAGGTAGTCCCTTTTCCTTTTGTCCCTGTCACTCCAATGACAAGACACGGGCATAGCTCTAGAAAGATCTGGGTTTGAGAGGTGATCTTAGCTCCGTTTTTTTCAGCCTCCCCAATTTCAGGAAGTGATCGTTTAATACCTGGACTTCGAACAATCAGATCAAATCCCTTTAGATGAGAAAAGGCATCCTTGCCAAGAACCACCTCTCCAAGCTTGTCTACTTGTACTTTTACACCCTCATCAAGAGATTCTTTCTGATCAAAGAACGTGATGTGACTGCCATATTCCTTTAGGAATTCTGCGCTCGATAACCCTTCAACTCCAACACCCAGTATTGCTACTTTCTTATCTTTAAATGCTGCTGCCTGATCAACTGTGAGCTTCATACCCAGTATTGTACCAAAATGTGCGTACAAAAGGCTATTTAAACCCACTTATTTAGTCTTATAGTTTGACTGGAGAGGTATAAAAATGATATATTCCCAACTATTGCGTTGATCAGGTTGGTCGATTCAAACGCAAGGCGGCGTTCTAGGATATTTAAGGAGGATCCCAATGGTCCATCAAATTCCGGATGGTGAAATTCGAAAGATTGCCAGCGTGCATGATCGATTTATATATGAGGATCGAGAAATCCTCCAGAAATTTCTCGATGAGCAAGCAACGGCGGGCTACCATCTCGTAAGCGTAGTGCTTAGCTCATCGATAGCACGGTACATTTTCTGGCTACTCCCAACACCAGAAGATTCTGACGCGAGCATTCTCGCCTACTTCGCGCGAAGGCCGAAGGGTATTGATGCGACCAGTCCCGACCAAGATCCATGCACAAGCGAAGCGGAACTGGAAATCAACGACGATCTCAGCTGCCCATAGAAACCAAACTCATCTGTGGACAGGGTGTGCATTTTGCACCCCTGTCCTTTTTTTCTCCTCTGTATTTTCATTAAGCTCATCTATATGATGGATGTATGCTCGCAAAAGTGTACTCAGCAGCAGTTGTTGGATTAGATGCTATTCCAATTGAGGTTGAAGTGGATATAGCCTCTCAAGGCTTACCCAACTTCACCATAGTAGGGCTACCTGACAAGGCAGTTGAGGAAGCAAAAGAGCGAGTCCGCTCTGCCATCAAGAACAGTGGCGCTGACTTTCCAGCCAGACGCATTACTGTCAATCTCGCACCAGCCGATCTTCCAAAAGAAGGACCTTCTTATGACCTTCCTATCGCTATCGGGATACTACTCGCCTCAGGGCAAATCAATGCTGATGTCTCCAATCTTCTTTTCTCCGGTGAACTAGCACTTGATGGTAGACTTCGTCCAGTACTAGGCATTCTTCCTCAAGTTCTCCTCGCTCAACTGCAAGGTTGGCAGGGATTTTTTGTACCAGAGGAGAATGCTCGAGAAGCGGCTATCATCGATTCTGTTCATATCTACCCCACTCCCACACTACTCTCACTCTTCCATCATCTTACTAAGCAAAAAATAATTGAGCCACAAGTACCAACGATATTTGAAAATGAGTCTTCACAATTTGAATTCGACATGAAAGACATAAAGGGTCAGCATCTTGCAAAAAGGGCTCTTGAAATTGCTGCTGCAGGAGGACACAATGTGCTCATGAAAGGCCCACCTGGTGCTGGCAAAACACTTTTAGCCCGGACCCTGCCCTCAATCTTGCCTAATCTCACCTTTAGCGAGGCAATTGATGTCACCAAGATCTATAGCATTGCTGGCAATGCTATACAAAAAGGGCTTGCCAAAACTCGACCTTTCCGCTCCCCACATCACTCAACTTCACTTGTTGGATTAATTGGAGGAGGCACTACTCCTAAACCTGGCGAAATAACACTCGCTCATCGAGGTATACTCTTTCTGGATGAACTTCCAGAATTCCCTCGCAACGTCCTGGAAACGCTTCGCCAACCAATCGAGGATGGCATCGTCCATATCTCTCGAGCCAACAACAAGATTTCTTTTCCAGCTAAATGCATGCTGATCGCAGCCCAAAACCCGTGTCCATGTGGATACTTTGGCGACCCTACCAAAGAGTGTAGCTGCGCCCCATCACTGATTAGTCGATATCAAAAGAAAGTCTCTGGTCCAATCTTGGACAGAATAGATATTCATCTGAGTGTTCCTGCTGTTAAAACAGAAAAGCTTACTGAGGCCACTGATGACAATGAGTCCTCGACTGACATTCAAAAGCGAGTACAAGCTGCTCGAGATATCCAGACTACACGCTTCCAAAACACGCCACTAAAAAGTAACGCTGACCTTGGCACGAAATCACTCAAGGAGTACGCACCGCTAAGTGAAGATGTTGCAACACTTCTCAAAAAAGCTGTTGTAGCACTTAACTTATCTGGGCGGGGCTACCATCGCACACTCAAAGTCGCTCGCACGATTGCAGATCTTGCAGGTTCAGCTGAGATAAAAACAGAACATGTCGCTGAGGCGCTACAGTATCGACCAGCTAAGCAGTAGTTCTCAGTTTTCGGTTATCTGCACTCTGTCCCCCAGGAATATAACTCTAAATGGACCGAAAACCGAGGACAGACAACCGACAACTATACTATAATGATCTTGTGCGAAAGCTTCTTACGGTCATCATCTATACTTTCATCATCCTACTGATTGGTCGCAATCTCTCTTTTCTACCACGCTTCCAACTACTCTCCAATCCGAATACTTACGCTACTGAGCTTGAACGACAAACAAAAGACACAGTGGCAAAGAAAAAAGGTAGCTACGGCGTGTCATACTTTGATCTCACATCCAAAAAGGGCTATGGCATCAATCAAGACGAGATGTTCACTGCCGCCTCCATCAACAAACTGCCTATCATTGCAGCACTTTACTATCTTGAGAATAGGGGCAAGATCGATTTTGACGAGCAGATCACGCTTTCTGAAAATGATATCCAAGACTATGGTACAGGCAGCCTGCGTTATGCTGAATTAGGAACTACATATACCCTAAAAACTTTAGCTAAACTTTCATTGAAACAATCAGACAATACAGCTGCCCACATCTTGGCCAATAAGATAGGAGTTGCGACCATCCAATCTACCATTGAGAAATTTGGCCTCGTCCAAACAGATATAGATAACAATCAGACTTCCCCATCCGACATGACCCTTCTTCTGCAAAAGATTTGGGAGAATCAAATAACTACTCCAGCCAAGACTAAAGAGCTTTTAAGCTTTATGAACGATACCGATATCGAAGATAGGATACCTGCTGACCTCCCGTCTGGGACTGTTGTGTATCACAAGACTGGGGATGCAGTTGGCAACCTTCACGACGTTGGGATCATCAAAAATGGGGATGATATCTTTATTCTCTCAATCCTCACCTCTGATATAGGGACTGATGAAAAGGCTACAAAAGAGACTATCTCAAAAATTGCTAAAGATACGCTCACTTTTTATCAGAAACATCGATAATACATGAGTCGAACACAAATCTTCACTACCCTCATTGGATGCTTCCTTCTAACCATCCTCTTTTTTCATCCAATTCAAGCCTTTAACCAAGATCTTGGCCGACATATACTTATTGGCAACATCATTGTCTCAACCAAATCTATTCCAGACACCAATCTCCTCTCATATACCTATCCTACTTTTCCATTTATAAATCACCACTACTTTGCAGAGATAGTCTATTCAGTAGCCAACAACCTTGGTGGCCCAACATTACTTTTCCTCATAACACTCGCCTCAATCCTTACGACATTTCTTCTCCTTGTTCTTCACCATAAGACAAATACGCTTAGCCTTCTCGTAGCTACACTTTTCTTTCTAGGAATTCTGGGCGACAGGATCGAGATTCGCCCTGAGATTTTTAGCTACCTATTTCTGAGCATATTTATCACTATTCTTTTTAAAAATAGAGGCAAGCCAACAAAGCTCCTCTACTTGCTTCCACTCGTTCAAATCATCTGGGCAAATACTCATATCTACTTCCCACTTGGACTTGCCACAATTGGACTTTTCTTTCTAGATAGCTTATTCAGTCACAGAAAAAATCTTTTAGACAAAAAGCTCTTAGGCATCGCATTCATAACAGCTCTCTGTGCGCTTGTCATGATGATTAACCCACACGGAATAAAAGGCGCTCTCTATCCATTCTCAATAATGAATAGCTATGGCTACTCGATTGAAGAGAATCAAACACCCTTTCTCCTGATGTCCCTAGGCATGCAGAAAGCTTCCTTGCCATACCTATTTATACTTCAGACTATTATCCTTCTTGGACTTTTTATTCAAAGAAAAAAGGCTCGACTGATCGACTATCTTCTCCTCATTTTTTTCACCTATCTTAGCTTTAGCGCTGTTCGCAACATTCCACTTTTTGGAATAGCATTACTACCAACATCTCTCTACCTCTTCAATCAATTCTTCAACCGAGATGTCTTCACGAAAAAGATGTCAAATGTCTTTGCGATATGCCTAATCGTCGCACTCTTATTCCAGATGTATTCCTTCATCCACAAAAATAGTTTTGGACTAGAAGTTCCTGAGACTAGCAAAAAGGCAGCTGACTTTTTTATCTCACAACATATTAAAGGTCCTATTTTTAATAATTTTGATATTGGCAGCTATCTCGCCTATCGCTTCTATCCAAATGAAAAAGTCTTTATTGATGGTAGGCCTGAAGCATATCCCGCTGACTTCATTCAAAAAACGTATATCCCTATGCAGCAAGACCCATCACTTTTCCAAAAAATATCGGATCGCTATCGTTTCAACGCCATCTTTTTTACTCACACAGATCAGACTCCTTGGGGCAGAGCCTTTGTCGCTTCAATTATGCAGGACAAAAACTTTATCCCAATTTATCTTGATCAAGATAATCTTGTTCTTATAAAAGATGTGCCCTCTAACAAAGAGATTATTAAGAGGTATGGCCTGTCGCAAACAACAACTCCCCTCTCGTATTCTCGTGCGCCAAGCGAGGAAGACCTTAAAAAGGCCGCGAATTTTTATGGCATTGTGAATCAACAAGCTGGTCTGATTGATACACTCACAACGCTCGTGAACAGATACCCAAATAACTGTGAGTATCTTCGATATCTTCTCCCTGTCCTTGCGCAAAATCAAAGCCCAACAATGGCACTTTACCAGGATCGCTACCAGACACAGTGCCAATAAATTTGCTAAGATAGATATCTATGGAATATTCAGGACTTAGTAGTGAAAAAGCTCGACAACTTTTACACGAGAATGGCCCGAATGAGATAGATGCCTCTGAAAAACGGAGCCCCATTACCCTCTTTCTCTCGCAGTTCCCCACTTTTCTTAATGGAATTCTAGCAATCGCAGCACTCCTTTCACTCTTTCTCACTCATTTTATTGATGGTATCTTTATCGCTGGCACAATCCTACTTAATGGACTCCTAGGGTTTTTACAGGAATACAAAGCAGAAAAATCTCTCGAGAAACTTAAAGAATATACTGACACGCTCATCAGGGTGAGACGGGATGGAAAAGTTCAAGAAATTTCCCCTGCTCTGCTTGTGCCTGGCGATATTGTCATTCTATCTGAAGGTGATCGAGTTCCAGCGGACGGGACCCTTCATGAAGTAACTTCGCTTGAAATTGACGAGGCAATACTGACAGGAGAATCAATGCCACTGCGAAAAAACTCAAAGGACCTTTGCTTTGCAGGCACACTTGTCATAAAAGGACGAGGCATTATGGAGATAGTGACGACTGGTAACAAGACTCGCTTTGGCAATATTGCAACTACGCTTGCCTCCCTCAAACAAGAGAAGACACCATTGCAAAAACAGCTTGCGACACTTGGCAAATATCTTTCATTTATGGCAATTGGCGTCGCTCTCCTACTAATCCCGATTGGTATCTTTCAAAAATTTGAGCTAACAGAGATTCTCCTGATCACTGCAAGCATTGCAATTGCTGCAGTTCCTGAAGGGCTACCAGCTGTTGTGACTATCGCACTTGCAATCGGGACGAACCGCCTCGCTAGAAGAAGAGCAATTGTGCGACAAATGCCAGCAGTTGAGTCTTTAGGATCTGTCCAGTATATTCTTGTCGACAAGACTGGCACACTCACACAAAACAGCATGGAGGTCAAAGCCTCCTCATATAAAAAGGAGGATTTGGCACATCTCCTTCAGTCCTGCATCCTTGGAAATACGGCAACATTGATAGATAAAGAGCAAGGTGTGCCAGAGATCGTTGGTGATAAAACAGACGGAGCGCTTCTCCTTTGGGCAAAGTCTCAGAAGCAGCCTGCGCTAGTAGGAAAGGTTATCGATGAATTTGTCTTTGATTCAGATAGCAAGACTGTCACAACAGTTTGGGATGACGGCAAAACTCAGCATGTTTTTGTCAGAGGTGCTCCTGAGTCAATTTTGGCAAAAAGCACACTATCTAAAACTCAGCAAGCTGCTGTTGAAGAAGAATTCGCATCATTTGCCAGAAAAGGTCTGCGCGTCATCGCATTTGCACACAAAACCACTGGCAAAACGAAAATCACACGTGAGGAACAAGAAAAAGACCTCACTTTCCTAGGCTTTGTTGGACTTTATGACCCTCCCCGCACCGAAGTCGCCCAAGCTATAAAAGATGCTCACAGCGCAGGTATCACCACCATCATGGTTACGGGTGACAATAAAGTAACCGCCCTTGCGATCGCTAAAGAAATTGGCCTGCTTGAGAATGATGAGGGAGTGATCACGGGAGACGAACTAGCAAAACTATCTGATGAAGAACTCCTTTCTGCTCTTGGGAAGATACGTATCTTTGCTCGCTCAGAGCCGCAGGACAAGCTTCGCATTACTACAATTCTTCAAAAGGCTGGGATGGTCGTAGGAGTAACTGGTGATGGCGTTAATGATGCGCTCGCTCTTAAAAAGGCTAGCGTTGGAGTTGCGATGGGCAAAATGGGGACAGATGTGGCTAAAGAAGCAAGCGATATTGTACTTACTGATGACAACTTCTCTACTCTTATAAAAGCTATTGATGAAGGTCGAGCTATCTACCACAACATTGTGAACTCAATTGTCTACCTACTTACAAGCAACCTCTCAGAGATCATGCTCGTGCTCCTCTCTACCCTCTTTGGTCTACCTAGTGTTCTTCTACCGACTCAGATTCTCTGGATTAATCTTGTCACAGATACTTTCCCTGCAATCGCGCTTGCAACAGACACATCTATGAAGGGAATGCTGAAGAAGAAACCTCGCAATCCAAATGAACCAATACTCACAGGCAGAAGAATTCTTTTTGTCCTCGCAGTTGGCGCTGGGATCGCTGGAGCACTTACTGGGCTTTACCATATCCTACTTGGGACAACTACGCCCACTATAGCAAGGACAATCATCTTTACAGGCTTAGTTATCTCACACATGGCTCTAGCCGTCATTATGAGAGGACAATCAGTCTTCACCATGAAAAAATTCTTCCTTGGGACAATTGTGATCAGCATCGCTATCCAAGTGGGAATTTCTTTTGTCCCATTCTTCCAAGATCTCTTTAGGATTGGCTTCTAGACGAGCTCTACCTGTTCTGCATGAGGATTATGAACTCCAAGATGCGAATATGCATGAGGCGTCACCACTCTTCCCCGAGAGGATCTCTTTATAAAGCCAATCTGAAGCAGGTATGGCTCAACCATGTCTTCCAATGTACCTATATCCTCAGAAATAGTTGAGGCAATCGTCTCAATTCCAACAGGCCCTCCTCCATGCTTCTCCATTATTGCCAGCAAATACTTCTTATCAAGTGGGTCAAGACCTTTATCGTCAATCTCCAAAAGGCTGAGAGCGCTATCAGTGATATCTTTGGTGATCTTGCCATCTGTGTGAACCTGGGCATAATCACGTACTCTTTTTAAGAGCTTGAGTGAAATACGCGGAGTACCTCGAGCACGCAGAGCGATCTCCCTCACACTCTCGTCGTCAATAACAACCGAGAGCTTCTCCGCAGCCTTTCTGATGATGACACCTAGTTCATCATGATCATAAAAATTAAGGCGGTGAATAACTCCAAAGCGATCTCGAAGTGGAGCAGACAAAAGCCCAGCTCTCGTCGTAGCACCAACGATTGTGAATTGCGGGAGCTCTAGTCGCATCGTGCGCGCGGATGGACCCTTGCCCAAGATGATATCGAGGGCATAGTCTTCCATTGCAGGATAGAGAGTCTCTTCAACATGTTTATTCAGTCTATGGATTTCATCAATAAAGAGGATATCTCCTGCCTCAAGATTAGTAAGGATCGAGGCCAAGTCTCCAGCGCGCTCAATAGCTGGGCCTGAGGTAACCCTGATATTACTCCCCATCTCACGAGCAATGATATGGGAGAGTGTTGTCTTCCCAAGTCCAGGAGGACCGTAAAGCAAGACGTGCTCAAGCGCCTCTGATCTTTTCTTTGCAGCAGATATAGCAATCTTTATCGACTTCTTAATGGAGACCTGTCCTTCAAACTCTGACCAGTTAGCTGCGCGAAGTGACACGAGCACATGCTCTTCTTCTTGCGTTAACTCTTCCTCTTTTATGACGGTCTTTTCTCCTTTTTTTGTCATGATTTTTTACCCATTTGTTTAAGCGCCAATCGCACGATCTCCTCAGTGCTCATCCCTTCTTTTGCAGTTGACGATACTGCCTGCTCTGCCTCACGTAATGTAAGCCCAACGCTCTCAAGCGCACTGATCGCATCCTTCTCTTGACTTGTCTGTGAATCCGTAAGGTCTAAGTCCTCTACGCCGCCCAATTTGTTCTTTAGCTCAATGATTATCTTCTGACCATTCTTCTTGCCAAGTCTTGGAACGGATGTAAAAAAAGATACATCTCCAGTCACAACTGCATTTACGATCTGCGATCGAGAACCTACTGAAAAAACACCCAGAGCTGACTTGCATCCAACACCTGAGACGCTAATGAGCAGTTCAAAGAGTCGAAGATCTTCAGCCTCCTTAAAGCCGTAGAGATCTAGAGCATCTTCTCGAACATAGGTATGAATGTAAAGGCGAATGTCTTCCTGGAGCGTCAGCCTTTCAAATGAACGAGAGTCGACTAGGACTTTATATCCTACCCCATTAACTTCCACAATAATTGAGGGGAGAAGTTTTGCGGTAACAGTACCATGAAGCGTGCCTATCATAGAGGTATGACCGATTATACGAATCCTAATTCAGTATTGCAAACTCACTTATTACTTCGTAGCTCTGTGGGTAAATGAGTGCGTTAAGGCGATTGCTAAGGCATCAGTTGTGTCGTCTAGTCGTGGAATCTCACTCAATTTCAAGATGGCTTTGACCATCTGACCAATTTGATTCTTATCTGCCTTTCCATACCCAGTCACTGCGACCTTTATCTCGCCTGGATTGTACTCAAATACAGGAATCTGTGACTGAGCGGCCAATAAAAGCACCACTCCCCTCGCCTGACCCACCATAAATGCAGTTGTGACGTTACGACCAAAAAAGAGCTGTTCAACAGCAAGTGCCTCAGGTCTAAGCTCATCTATAACAGCCTTAAGTTGAGAGTACACTTCTTCTATCCTTTTTTCCTCCGGCGTATCTTTATCAGTCTCAATGCACCCATATCTGATTGCTATTTGCCGATTACTGACAGACTGCACCACTCCCCACCCCAGTCTTCCCAAACCTGGATCTATTCCAATAATACGCATGTTCAATCTAGTATACCGCATGAGAAAGATCCTATAGTTTGACTAGACTTGCAAAATATGATAGAGTAGCATATTATGGAGTCCTAAGAGACTCGATACGTTATGAAACACCCTATTTTAAATGCAACTAAGAGAGAAGTTCTCGGAAAGAAAGTAAAAAAACTCCGCAAAGAAGGCATTTTACCAGGCAATGTCTATGGTAAAGAGCTCTCCTCTACTGCGCTTCAAGTAAGCATGAAAGAATTCACAGATCTCTACAAAGAGGTTGGTGGAAGTGGACTTGTTGACCTCACCATCGATGGTAAGACTAGCCCAGTCCTCATTAAGAGTGTTCAATTTGAATTCCGCAATCATACTCCTGTTCACGCTGATTTTTTCCAGGTAAATCTTAAAGAGAAGGTCAAAACCATGGTCCCACTTGTTCTCGTTGGCGAAGCTGTAGCTGTAACAAACAATGTTGGTACACTTCTCCAAACGCTCAATGAAGTCGAGGTAGAAGCGCTTCCAGAGGCATTGCCAGAAAATATTGAGGTCAATATTGAAGGACTTGCAGAGGTGAATGATCAAATCATGATCAGCGACCTCAAAGCCCCTGAAGGTGTAGCACTTACGACAGATGAATCACAAGTTGTTGTAAAGATCGCAGAGATCGTAGTTGAGCCAGATCCAGAGCCAGAGGTGACTGAGGGTGAAGAGGGTGCAGCAGCTGAAGGCGAAGCGGGATCTACTGAAGAATCCGGTGAGGCAAAAGAAGAATCTGATCAGCCAAAGGCTGATGAACAAGAAGCAAAGTCCGAATAACCCCTACTTTCCGCTCGGTATTCTAAATCCTGGATCGATTCTCAAAAGTTCTCCCATGTATTTCTGGGCTTTGTCAGTCTCTGACAATTTTGCAGCAAGAAGATATGCCCTAAAATAGGCATCTCTATAGCCAGGAAATCTTTCAATAACCCCTTCCCAGTACCCCAACTGTTCTTTACTAGCCTCCTTTTGGATACTAGCAACGCGTAATACATACATACTCCTTCCAAGCTCAAACAGTCTCAGAACTATAAGTATTGAGAGAATGAAACTTATACTTATGATCAATGCATATGCCCATCGCTTTACTGACAATTCGGTAATAAATCGTGAAATACTCGGTAATTTAAGATTTGTGTGGAGCGAAAACTTCATTGTTCTATTATACTTCTTTTCAAAATGAGGATGAGGCTCAAGAAATTGCGACTGGCCAGGGCTCAATCATGATCGACTCATGTGCCCCAGGCATCTTAAGATAGATTTCCTCAGTTACAAATGGCATAAATGGATGAAGCAGCGTTAAGAGTGAAGCTAATATAGACTGTATAACGCTAAGGGAATTCTCGTCTGCCCTTCCCTTCACCTCTTCGATATATTTGTCCGCAAATTCATGCCATATGAACTCGTAGAGTCGTTCAGCTGCCAAATTGAACTGATAACTATCAATATAGCTTGTGATTTGCTCTGAGACCTCTCTGGTCTTTTTCACCCACTCTTTATCTGCCTGATGATCAGCAAATGTCTCAAGATCACCTAACTGTACCAACTGTCCATCTACCCCAAGCTCGCTTCTCTTCATCTCCAAAAATCTAGCCATGTTCCATAATTTATTTGTGAATTTACGCGCAGCTTCGAGCTTTGGATATGACATCGCCTGATCATTACCAAGACCAGTTCCATATATAAGCGCAAATCGAACCGCATCAGCCCCATATTCATCGGCAACTTCAAGAGGATTAACAACGTTACCCTTACTCTTACTCATTTTCTTACCCAAAGGATCATTCACGATTCCATGCAAAATCACATCTTTGAAAGGAATCAGTTCTTCTTTATAGAGTCCCATCATTATCATACGAGATACCCAGAAAAAGAGGATGTCTCGACCAGTCTCCATAACGCTTGTTGGATAGAACTTATCAAAATCGCTTTTTTGAGCAGTCTGAAGCGTAACATAGGGCCACTGAGCAGATGAGAACCATGTATCAAAAGTGTCGGTCTCTGGCAAATAGCTCCTGCCCTCAGCCTTATCTTCTTCAAAGACGGCCTTAGCACTGATATCTGCTACAACTCTTTGCAAGCCTGCAGTAATTTCTGCCTGAGAGATACCCTTCTCTAGAAGATTTGAGAGCCTACCACTCTGTAGCCCATTAGAAGAATCAATAAACGTTACGGTAAACAAGCTTGGATCTTCAACCTCGTACCAAACTGGAATCTGAATACCCCAGACATTCTGTCTTGAGATGTTCCAATCACGAAGATTGTTGTACCAACTCTCCAAAACTGGAGTAAAGTTCTTGGGATAGATCTCTATCTCTTTCTCAGAAATCGCTTTGAGTCCTTTTTCAGCTAATGGCTTGATCTTAAGATACCACTGCTCAAGGGGCAATGGCTCAAGCACAGTCTTACACTTATAGCAAAGACCGACTCTATGCATGTATGTCTCGTCGATCTTTTCAATCAACCCCTTCTCTTGCATCTCCTCAACAACTGCCTTTCGAGCCTGCTTTACATAGAGACCTGCAAATTTACCTGCGTGCTCATTCATCTTCCCATCAAATCCAATAACTTGCTTAAGTGGCAGATTATGCCTCTTTGAGACTTCAAAATCATTAAAGTCATGAGCTGGCGTGATCTTGACTACTCCAGTTCCAAACTCTGGATCTACCATGTCATCTCCAACAACTGTGATCTTGGCTGGACCCAGAACTGTCTCAATATCTAAAGTTTTACCAATGTATTGAGCATAGCGTGAATCATTTGGATTAACAGCAACACCTGTATCACCAAATTTCGTTTCAGGTCGAGTGGTAGCAAGAACGAGTGGACCATACTTTATATAATAAAGTGGGTCCTGGCGCTCTTCATGAAGCACTTCAAGATCTGAAAAGGATGTGCCATCTCTTGTGCAGTAATTCACGAGACGATAGTCTCTATATGCTAGCCCATCCTTATAGAGCTTTTTAAACGTTTGGTTCACAATCTCAACAACATCGCTATCTAGTGTAAATTTCTCACGAGACCAATCAAGCGAAAAGCCAAGTCTCTTAAGTTGCCCCTGAATGCCTCCCCTATTTTGCTGAACATAGTCCCAGATCCTTTGATATAGCTCTGCTCTCGTAAAATCAAAACGTGATTTGCCTTCTTCTTGAAGTTTTTTCTCGTATACAAACTGTGTTTCGGTACCCGCATGGTCAGTGCCAGGCAGCCAAAGCGCTGCATCCCCTTTCATGCGATGATATCTGATCAAAATATCTTCAATGACAAACATTGCATGACCAAAGTGAAGTGAGCCATTAGCATTTGGTGGCGGAAGAATGATCGTGAATGGCCTACCATCTGGATGAATCTCGGGCTTAAAGTATCCACTATCCTCCCATCTTTGATAGTGTTTTGCCTCGGCTGTCTTGTGATCGTATACTTTGTCCATTGAGTTGATTCTACCATAGCCTCAAATTTACTACAATTCGGGATATACGCGTCAATTCCTCGGGAAATAATCTGGATACATAGCCATGCTATACTTGAAAGTATGCTGACGCTTGAAGAACTCAATCATGAAATAGATGGCGTTCTCTCACTCTCCCCAACCAAAATTCTTGATCAAGAAAAGCTTCAATCTAGACTCATCGATATCCTCATTTATCAAGCACACCTAGCTGAGGAAGATGTTGCCACCATCTCTCTTGACCTTATCTTTGAGTTAGCACGACTTACAGATGTAGTGCCATCCTCCATCAGACCACTTTATCAAGCAATTGCCAGAGATGAAATTAACGGATTCTGTGTTCCAGCCTTCAACATTCGCACTCTGACCTATGACACTGCCCAAGTCGCATTTAGACTCATGATGAAACATGACATCTTGCCTGTAGTCTTTGAATTGGCACGATCTGAGATGAAATATACTGATCAGCCACCAAGACTCTATAGCGCGACGATCCTCGCTGCTGCGATCAAACAAGGCTACAAAGGCCCAGTCTTTATTCAGGGAGATCACTTCCAAGTAAATGCAGAAGAATTTACTTCTGACAAAGAGGCTGAGATTGAAAGTCTTAAGAACCTGATCAAAGACTCCCTTGATTCACAGATTCTCAATATTGATATAGACGCATCAACTTTGGTCGATCTTTCAAAAACAAATCTTTCAGAGCAACAACGAGAGAACGCATCTGTAACGAATGAACTTACTATGTATATTCGTTCACTTCCAAATGGAGACAGAGTCTCTATTGGAGCTGAAATTGGGCATATAGGGGATAGAAATAGCACTACAGACGATCTCAGAGCGTTTGTGGGACAACTGGAGAATGTCCAGGAGCTCTCAAAGATCAGTGTTCAGACAGGTACCTCCCATGGTGGAACAGTACTTCCAGATGGTTCGCTCAAAGAAGTGTCTGTAGATTTTACTGTCCTTGAAAAAGTAGGCAAACTTGCCCGAGATGCATATGGGCTTGGCGGGGCTGTTCAGCATGGAGCCTCAACACTTCCTACCAAGCTCCTGTCTCGATTTGTAGAGGCAAGAACGCTTGAGATTCACCTTGCCACCCATACTCAGACAATTATTTTTGATCATCTCCCAGAGAATGTTCTTCAAAAAATTGAGGCGTGGATATCTGAGAATGTACGTGACAAAAGAAAGCCAAATGAGACTGATGAACAATTTCTCTACAAGAACAGAAAGTACGCTCTCAAACATTTCAAAAAGACTATCTGGGACCTCAATGGGCCAGAGAAAGATATCATCACTCAAGCTCTCGAAAGTTATTTTAACGAGATCTTCACTGACCTCTCCCTACTAGGAACCCGAGATCAGACACTTCCCTACTTTTCATAGCTTTGTGATCTGAGAATTCTCATCTACAATAAAAATATGCATAGCATTGACCAGGAAAACATTACGAATAAAAGGGTTCTTCTGCGGGTCGACTACAATGTATCGCTCCTTCCAAACCATCATATTGCAGATGATCTTCGGATCAGACAGTCTCTGCCAACTATTGAATACCTTCTTAAGAAAAAGAATGCCATCATCTTGATCTCCCACCTCGGCAGACCACATGGAGTTGAAGAGAAATACTCTTTAGAGCCAGTACTTCAGAGACTCAAAGCATATCTCCCCGATGTAAAAATTCGTTTTGCAAGAACAATCAAAGAGCTACAAGACATGACAGCTGAAAAGCCTGCTGATATCACACTCCTTGAAAACATACGCTTCTACGAGGGTGAGGATAGAAATAGCGCTAAGTTTGCCCAAGAGCTCGCAGTTCTCGGCGATGTGTATGTTAACGATGCGTTCGGAGTATCTCATAGAGCATGTGCCACTATCACAAAGCTTCCCACTCTCCTCCCCTCTTATGCGGGGCTTCTTCTAGCACATGAGGTTAATACCATCAATGAAATTATGAATAAATCCTCAAAGCCATTTGTCACAATCCAAGGTGGAGCAAAAATATCTGACAAGATAAAGCTCCTCTCAACACTTATTGAGAAGTCTGACTACCTCCTCCTAGGTGGCGGAATCGCAAACACGTTTCTGAAAGCACTGGGCAATGAGATAGGTAATAGCTTACATGAGCCATCCGAGCTTGATAGTGCCAAAGCATTACTTCGAAAAGCTGAGAGAGAGCGCACTAAAGTACTTCTACCAATCGATGTCATAACAGGATCACTTAATGGTGACCATGAAACACTCAAGGATGTTCACGCTCTCACCAAGCATGATCGAATTCTTGATATTGGACCTGCTACTCAGGCTGTCTTCGCCCAAGCAATACTTCAAGCGAAGACTATCATCTGGAATGGACCTGTTGGATTGCACGAAATTCCAGCCTATGCAAAAGGAACTGATTTTATATTTTATGCTATTTCCGCGAATACTGAGGCGATGTCTATTGTGGGAGGCGGAGATACACTAGCGGCACTTAAGAACCTCGAGCATTTAGACAAAATTACCCACCTTTCAACTGGAGGCGGTGCACTTCTCTCTTTCATCGAAAACGGGACCCTGCCAGGAATCGATGCGCTGAAATAATTGGGCTAGACATACAAATTCTCGCCGCTTATAATGAGAACGTAATGCCAGACATACTCCACCTTATTGAGACACTAGTAACTGGATCGGGAGAATTCATCGCCCTAGCTGGCCTCTTTGCCGTCATCTTTGCTGAGACAGGACTCCTCATTGGATTTTTTCTTCCAGGCGATAGCCTCCTCTTTACAGCAGGCATTCTCTCATCGCAAGGCTTCCTTCATCTTGGATATCTCTGTATTACACTTTTTGCAGCTGCAGTGATTGGAGACAGTGTTGGGTATGCATTTGGAAATAAAGTGGGCAAAAGACTGTTTCACAAAAAAGATTCCCTCCTTTTCCATAAAGATCATCTTATGAAGGCAAATGCCTTCTATAACAAGCATGGAGGCAAGACTATTATCCTTGCTCGTTTCATGCCAGTTGTTAGAACATTTGCTCCAGTCGTTGCAGGTGTTGGAGATATGCCCTACTCCAAATTCCTTGCATATAATGTTGTTGGTGGAGCAATTTGGGCAGTTGGACTTCCACTTGCAGGCTTCTTTTTAGGAAAAGTTATTCCAGATGTAGATAAATACCTCCTCCCAGTTATTGGATTTGTTGTTCTTGCATCAATCGCACCAGGAATCTATGAGATTGTAAAGACAAAGGAACAGAGAGCGACACTTAAGAAAACTCTGATGAAATTACTCAAGCGTTAACGCTTGGAGAATGTGAAGATATATTCTTTATCTGTATTCAATACCGTCTCCCCTAAGATCTTTCCCCCTACATCATTGACCGACTGATTACTTTTAAATAACTTAATTGCCATCGGATATGAAAGTGTTAACTTGTATGGATCCTGCAGAGTCCCTGGCTGCTTGAAGATAAGGAGATTGAAGTCAAAAACTGATAAATCAACGGGGGCCTTCTGGGAAAGCGTGTATGCAAAGCTTAGCTTTTTTGAAGAACTCTTTGGCACCACAAGATATACTCCATAGACTTTTCTCCCACTTTCAACTCTCTCCTCCACCTCAAGACCAGCTGGGGCTCTAAAAGAGCGTGCCACAAATACTCGCGGATTTGTCACAGTTGGAACAATTTGCTGGGTTATATTGTCGACCAATACTTCTTTCAATGCAGTATCTAATGGGGTAATAAGTCGGACATAAGCCTCGTAGTCTCCCCCATACTCGGTCTTTGCTTCACTAATATTTTTATATGTAACATCGAAGCGCTCTGTAACTGTACCTTCACCATCTATACTTACCTTTTGTTCAAGAGTGCGTTTAAGAAAACGATTTGCCTTATTCTCTCCCAAATTCTCCTCGCTCAGTCCGATAAAGTCTAGGTAGCTAGAATCCACTGCCTTTCTCCTCTCAACAATTGATGATGAAGCATTATTAAGAGTGAACAACTTTTGGACTGATGACTCTGGAAAAGCAAAGAGGAGATGCTTCTCTTCTGTCATTTTTGTCGCCAAGAGAAGTAGCTTTTGTTCTGGAATTCCCCCATTTTCAAACTTTGCCATGAGACTTTCCTGAACTGAGCGCAAAAAATCTTTTTTCTTTGTTGAGCCAGGAAAAAAATCTTTCTGTGCATATGCCTGCGTCTTTGTATAAAAATTGTCCTTTGTGAGCACCTCATTATAATCAGGCACGGTTAGTGATCCAGTTATACCAATCAATTCACTTAAAAATGTGTTGTCTATTGAGATTACTCCATCTACCTTCTCCCCTATCTCAAGATTTAGCATTCGAGCAACTTCAGATGCTCCAGTTGGAAAATCGATAGAATAATTACTATCTCTCATAAAAAGGTTGGTTGAACCAAGATATCGCGCAAACTCAAATGGTGGATCAAGAGGTGTTTTTAACTGACCATCAGCATCATAGACATCATAGATTTTAATACCTGATAATTTTGCCTTGTCTAGATTTACAAGAGCAAATGATCCTATAAATCCCCCGCCAGCTCGAAGCTCTGCGTTGTTTTGGAATAAGATAATATATTTCTTTTTCCCATCAAATCCAAGCAGTTTTGGATAAGTTTCTAGTGTATTGAGGACAAACGTAATCGATTTTTGATATGTATCTAATTTCCCAGCAACTTGAGAAGGAAGTTTATTCTCGGCCTGAAGCCCTTGAATAATAGTGAAGGATGACTTTAGCTTATCGGATGCCACCAGAAATGCCTTCTTTGGATCATTCTCCTCACCTTTGAAGACTTTCTGCAATAAGAGGCCCGCATTCAGCCCGTCATAAAAAGCTTGAGACATTTGACTGCCCGTATGAATAGTGTCTTGAAAGCCTACAACCCCCTTCTCTACCCCTGCCACCCCGAGCGCTGCGCTTATTATGCCCACTGAGGCATCTGCTAGCAAAAAAAGGTCGTTGGATGTCTTCGCGCTTAATGATGCAGCTTGTAGCCCCTTCCCCGCCAGTTCGTCTTGCGCTCTTAGAAGATAGACTCCTCCCGCAAATGCCAGTCCAATACTGGTCAAGATTGGTAATAGCACAATAAACAAAATGATGAGAGCTGGAAGAAAAATCTTCTGTAGCCTTGGGAACTTTACCGGAGAAAATGCAGGTTTTGAAATAAGTACTTGAGTAGACTGCGCAAGCTTTGTGTGAGAGAGGTCTATCTCTGAAAGCCTTTGAGCGAGCGGATATGAATTCGAAAAAAGATGTGTTCCACTAGTTGGTAGTTTATATCGAACTGCCTGCCTCTTTTGCTGAGTGAAGTCTATTTGTAAAAGCGGATATTTCTTCTGCAGGTCGCGAGCAACAGATAGCTCCGTAACAGGATGAGGGGGATACAAGAGATACTCCTGAGAGCCATCTGATGTCCTAAAAACACATGCGATAATTCCCTCAACTACATCAGAGAGAGCGACAGGGTGGAGGAGATCTAATCCACTGTTGAAGAGTCGCAGCCTACCATGAGCCTTCGCAGTTGATAAGAGGTGATTTATTGGCGACCCATTTTCGAGAGTGGGGGAGAAGATATCGCCAAGCACAAGAATATCTACTTTCTCATACTGTTTTTCCAGACCCTTGAGCAACCCTTCCTTGTAATTGAATAGGTCTGTGATAAAGACGAGTCTACCTCCTCCCTCTCTAGCTTTTCGTATAAAGCTAGGAAGCGCCTTAAGTAACTCTTTCTCCCCTCTATAGACAATGAATATATGCGAGAAGGTATTGTCTGGGATTTGTGGTATCTTTTTGCGAAAGGGGACGAGGATTACATTGTTTATTTCATTCAAACTATGCGAGGATACAAGCATGACGAGCTGGGACTTAGCGATCTCCTGAACAAGCGGGACGCCGATAGTTCCTTCCCTATCAACAATTAAGATGGGGGAGGTGTAATTTGATTGGGTAACCTTAAATGACATGGCAGTACATCTATTGTACATCAAGGCTTGCTGCCTTTGCCATTTCGAGGAATTTTCAAAATACACTGAGCCATCAGCCTTTCTGCACACCAACTATTCTTATATTTTTCACTTTACGCTGGGGGAACTTGGCATTTTCACAAGGAGAAATCCTAGTACTAGACCCAAAAGAACTCGGCCCTGTTGAAGTGAGTAAAAATAATGATCCAGACTTCCAATTATAATTATTGCTACGAGAACGAGAACTTTCTCTCTCCTAAACATCCAGCTCATAAAATATGTCTTAACTCCGTAGATCCATCCTAGGACTACAACGGCAATTCCAGGCAGTCCTAGCTCGGTGATAAAAAGCAGCACAGAATTATGGACTGGCTGAAGCATGCTAAATTTTGGCGACAGCTCTCTCTGCAGTGCCGGCAAGAACTCGCCAAGTCCTACTCCAAAAATCAAATGAGATTTTAAAAGTGTAACTGCGTCGTGAAATAAAGTTATCCTCGTGCTCAAAGCAGAATCTTCCGACGAAAAATACATGAAACGGCTTGCTAGTACGGGATTAACGAGCACCCCACCTATTAGAGCGAGAATACTTATCAACATTATTTTTACCCCAATTTTTTCACGGTTTTGAATTGCAAGCATAATGATAAGTCCACCAGCGGCACCGACTGCTGACCGACTCATCGTCAGAAATAGCGAACAGATTGACAGTAAGATAATGCCAAGGAAGAACACCAATTCTTTTTTGGAAACTAGTTGATCCTTAAGAAACGTAATGAGATAAAAAAGAAATATCACAATAAATCCACCCAAGACATTTGGGTGAGGAAATGTAGCATAGGGACGAAGGATAAGGTTTCCCAACAATGAAGCATTGGCAATACCTGGTGTTGACCCATTGAACGTTCTCTCTCCCAACAGATACCAAAGGCCTCCGATAGATCCATGATGTATCCACTGCATGAAAGTTAAGATGCCCACAACCAAGAGAGAGATGGCTATCGTGAACGAAAGACTTTTATAATACCTTCTTTCTGAGAAGAAGCTGCTAGCAAGCCAGGCAATATAAACAACTTGAATAATTCTAAAGAGGAAATATGCCCCAAGAAGTATTGAGTCTTGAAAAAAGCATCGAATAAGTAACAGAGCAGTGATAGCGATGATAGACTTAGCAGCAATAGATCGAAAGGATCTTGATAGGTCTTTAAATCTAACTAAAAATAATGCAATGAATATAAAATCTGAAAAATAAAGAGTGGGGGAGAGATAGTCGGATCTTATTCCATCGATGAATGCAAACTCTGGCCAAAAATGAATTCCAAATTGGGAGATAGTGAAAAAAAGATAGAGGAGGAAAAGGAAGAAGGCTGATTTATTCTCGAGGCTTGATGACGAGAACCCTGTCTTTGCCTTCGCCCATTGATTCAGAAATAACATCTTGATCGTCTTGAAGGATCATGTGAACAACTCTTCTCTCCCAAGACTTAAGGGATGATAGCGTATGTGGCCTTCCTTCTTCAAGGACTTTCTCTTTCGTTTGCTGAGCGAGGCTTTCAAGATACTCACTTCTATTCTTCTTGTAATCACCAACTTCAACAGAAAGTCTCATAAAATGTCCTGCTTTTCTTGAAACCATCAATGAGAGAAGGAGCTGGAAGGCTTCAAGAACCTCGCCATGATACCCGATAATAATGCCACTCTCTTCAGTTTTTAAAATAACTTCAGCAGTTGTCTCATGAGAGACTACTTCTACTTCTGCTTGCAACTCAAGAGTCTTGATCAACTCTTCTGCAGTTGCTGTGATAATAGTGATGTCCTCAGCTGTAATTGGTGTTAATTCGTTATTCATATTATTTTGATTTAGTTTTCTTCTTTGGTGTCTTGACTATAACTGCATCTACAGATTTAGCCTTCTTAGTCTTTGATTTCTTTGTCGAAGCAGTGATAGCTGGCTCTGTTACTGGAGCGAATTGCTTCTCTTTCTGCATCAAATACTGCTGTATGATACCAAAAACCGTGAACGTAATCCAGTAGAGAGATAATCCAACTGGAAATGTGAAGGAGAAGAAGCCAATCATAAAAGGGAAGATGTAGAGAGATTGAGTCTGAAACGCAGTTGCAAAGTCTGGCTGACCAGCTGTCTTTTTATCAGAATCGTTCTTCGGAGCTGGCTTTGGCGTAGTCATCTTTGTCTGAATAAATTGAGATACTCCAGTGAGAATTGGGATCAAAAGAATCCCAACCCCAACCGTAGCAATAAGCTTCCCTGGGGTCTGACCGAGTGGAAGGCCAAAGAATTGAGTGTCCCACATCTTTGAAAGCTTCAGAGACTCTGAATAAACAAGGTGATTCACATCTGCAAGCTTTGTTTGAGATACTGCATGCTGCAGTACTGAGTAAAGACCCCAGATCAAAGGAAGTTGAACAATGAGCGGTAAGCACCCAGCTGCTGGATTAATACCATGCTCTTTATAAAGAAGCATTGTTTCAGCCTGAAGTCTTTGTGGATTCTTTTTATAAAGTGTCTTAAGCTCTGCAAGCTTAGGATTAAGAAGCTGCATCTTCTTCATAGAGCGAAGTTGAGCCCCCATAAGTGGGTAGAGAAGAAGTCGGATGACAACTGTGAGAAGAATTATGGAGAAGCCAAGCGCATAGGGGACATGCAGATAGATAAGTCCTTGATAGATTGCGACAAGAACATTAGTAATAGGTTGGACCAAAAGTAGTGTAAATATATCTCCCATAGGTATCTATTTTGCGAAGGGATGACAAGAGGCAAGTCGCTTCATACTCAAACGCAGTCCACATAGTATACCATACTCCTCTATGACTCTTCCGGCATAGCGTGAACAGGTCTCAGAATATCGACATCCCACACTTACTCCGAGCAGTTGATGAAGAAAAGTGGAGAGTACAGTTGTGTAGATCTTTATACTAAAGATCAGAAGCTTTTTCACCAAAGACTCCTTTACTCTTGAGGGACGCTACCAATTCTTCTTTTTCTTCGGAAGATATGACTGAAAATGATTTCTGTACGATAACTATCATATCTATAGGCGACATAAGCAGATCCCAATTATCTTGCATGAAAGTCGAGACCAATCTCCTCATGCGATTTCGCGCAACAGCACTTTTATCTACCTTTTTAGAAATGACAATAGCAAGTCTACTTTCATCGCCCTCTGTTTTAGAGAAACGCAAGATAAAATTGGGGGAGGAAAGTGTTGAGGGTTGTGTGAGTCTAACGGTAGATGGTAGACGATTCTTTCTACGTAACATTTCCTAGATCGACAAGGAGGCTCGTCCTTTGTCGCGACGACGCTTCAGTCTTTTTCGACCGTCATGAGTTCGCATAAGACCGAGAAAGCCATGCTTTCTTTGGCGCTTAACCTTTTTCATTGTAACGAATTTTTCCATTGATGAAGAGTATATCAGATTTGTATCAGTTTTACTACCTTGACATGAGTTATCCACATGGATAGACTTCATGGTACTCGCACTGCCTTTAGATTTGAGAAAGCCCTTCACGCATCTATAAATCGCCTAGTTATCAACAATTTCTATGACCAATAAAGAACTCTGGCAAGACGTCCTTGTCGACATGAAAAAACAGCTCTCTTTAGCTAACTTCCTCACGCTCTTCAAACCAACCACTCTTCTCGCACTTGATGACAATATTGCAACTATCGCCGCGCCATCAACCATGATCACTACGATGCTTGAGAAAAGATTTTCTCACGACATTAAGGCCGCACTTGATCAGAAGACAGGAAAAAACAACGACCTCCTCTTTATCACCCAGGTGATAGCACAGGAAGATACTGGCGAAAAAGCGGGACCACTTTTTGCAGAGACGGATATCAAAGTGGCTGATAAGCCTGTGGCCACCACCAACCAGCCCACAATGATCGGTCACCTTCCAAGGGTGAGGGCAGAGTACACCTTTGCCACTTTTGCAGTCTCAGGGAGTAACCAGCTTGCATTCACGGCCGCCTCAACTGTAGCCAAAAATATTGGCACCTTTTATAACCCTCTCTTTCTCTATGGACCAGTTGGGGTAGGGAAGACTCATCTCATGCACGCGATTGCCAACGAGGTATATCAGAAAGATCCGAATAAGAAGATTATCTACATAACAAGCGAGGAGTTCACCAATGAGGTAGTCGATGCGATCAGAACTAACTCAACTGCGCAGATGAAGAGGAGGTTTCGCGGAGCCACATTACTCCTAATAGATGATATCCAATTTGTCGAAGGCAAGGAGCGTGTGCAGGAAGAGCTATTCCACACATTTAACATTCTCATTGATAATAGTGCCCAAATCTGTCTTTCGTCAGACAGACCACCTCATGAGATTAAGAAGTTGGAAAAAAGGCTTTCGTCTCGATTTGCAGGTGGACTCACTGTCGATATTGAGCAGCCAGACACTGAACTCAAGACTGCAATACTACAAATGAAGGCGCAGAAATATCTCCAGAATCTCCCGCCAGATGTTGCAGCACTTATCGCAGATAGAGTTGAAGATACACGTACACTTGAGGGCCTACTTCTTAGAGTCATTACTGAGGCAACAACGAATAATACTCAAATCACGCTTGAAATTGCAGAGCAAGCGCTCGGTATGGCAAAACGGGAAGAGCGTGCGAATCTTCATGCTGAGGATGTCATCCGAGAAGTAGGGGAGTTCTATGGCGTCAAGAAGACACAGCTAACTGGACCCAAAAGGGATGCCTCTCTTGTTAAGGCGCGTCAAATAGTCATGTATCTTCTCAAGACAGAGCTTTCACTCACTCATGTTGAGATCGGCAACATTCTCGGAGGTAGAGATCATACAACAGTTATGCATGGTGTGGATAAAATCACACAACTTGTGGAAAAGAAGACTGGAGTTGATCTTGAAATCTCGGGGATAACAAAGGGCCTAAGGGGGTAAAACTAGTGGATAAGAAAAAGGGGGCAGTTATCCACATGATATCCCCAAAATTATACACACGTTTTACACAATCACTTGTGCCTAGATCTAAATTAAAAAACAACTATTATGAAAAGGTTGCACATAGAATCGAAATTGGATTTAGCTCGTGAATATAATCCTTTTTGAGAAAATACCGCTTATTATGAGACGTTTTTATATTGCATTTTTCCACTTATCCATATACACTACTACGACAACAAATAAAGATATATGAAGGTAACCTTACTAGCTGAAAATCTCCAGAAAAAACTCACTTTTGTAAATCACGCTATCTCTTCACGTAACGATCTCCCTATATTAATGAATATTCTTTTGGTTGCAGATAAGGATACGTTAACGCTTTCTAGTACTGATCTTGAAATAGGAATACAGGCCGGAATGCCAGCTGAAGTTGAGGAAGCAGGATCGATTACTGTTCCTGCGAAGACATTTATAGAACTCGTAAACTCACTTCCAAACGAGAAGATCACGCTAACACTTCAAGAGAACACCCTTAGAGTCGAGAGCAAGAAGACGAAGAGTTCTTTTCAGACTATTTCCGCAAGCGAGTTCCCAAAACTTTATGAGGAGAAGGGAGATCTTCTTGCAACTGTAAAGCTGAGCGAACTTCGAAAAGATGTCGCTCTCGTAGTCTTTTCTGCTAGCACAGATACAGTGAGACCAGCTCTCTCGGGTATCTTGATGAAGTCTGAGGGAGAGGGTTTTTTGTTCGTTGGCACTGATGGGTATAGATTGTCTTTAAAGCATCACGCTGGTGCTACTGGATCAGCCACAGTAGATCAAGAGCTCTTGATACCGGCTAGAGTCTTTAGAGAGGTCTTGTCTTTGAAAGACGTCGAGGAAGATCTCCAGCTGTATGTAGCAAAAAATAGTAATCAGGTGATCTTCGAGCAAAAGGACTTAATTTTAGTGGGGAGACTTATTCAGGGGGACTTTCCTAAATATGAAAAGATTATCCCTACAGATCATGGCTCACAGCTCACATTTGATCGCGAAGAATTGTTGAAGGCAGTGAAGATATGCTCTATTTTTGCTAGAGAATCAGCAAATATTGTAAAGCTTACTCTCATGAAAGAAAAAATCATTGTATCTTCGCAGACTCAATCAATGGGGGACAATACGGTTGATGTCGAGGCGACCCTAACTGGGGAGGAGAATGAGATTGCATTCAATGCCAAATATCTTCTCGATGCGCTCTCGCATATTGATCGAACTGAGCTGATGTTTGAGATGACAGGCCCATTGAATCCAGGAGTATTTAAGATCAAAGATGATGCCTCATTCCTCCACTTGATCATGCCGATCAGGGTTCAGAACTAGTTAAATGTTTCTTTTACACCCTCGGCAGGCTTTAAGAATTCCCCATAGGTTGTTTCATACTGGGTGACTGTCATCGGTGTGAATCGCTGGACGTAATAGACGGTGTTCGTATATCTGTTAGCAAAGAACATAAAGCCTTTTGAAGGGTAGAGATGTGCGTCTGTGTAGAATCCTTGTCCCACGCTTGGAATTATTTTTTCTGCCTTGCCGTATTTTTGCTCAAGAGTCGCGATTTTAGAGGGCGCAGGTTCTGCAATTTGAGTATTGATAGACTCAAATATAACTATGCCATTTTGCGTGCGAATCTGATCCGTGGACCCAGGGATTTGTGAATTGACCTCATAGATAGTAGTGTCTCCGTCTTGCTTCTGTGATGCTATGGTGAAAGCACTCTTTATCTGCGTATCAGTCGTAGTTCCAACTGTAGTTTTTTCAAGTGGGGAGATAAGATATTCTTTTTGCTGATCACCTGAGCCTGTATTGATGGGAGTAGGAGTTCCAGCGATCGTTGTTGGAGGCGGTTGGGATTTTGGTGCAATTGAGTAGACGGCCACAATAATTCCAAGTAGAACTGCTATCGCGAGAACAATGAGGAGAATGATGGTTGATTTATTTGTTGTCATTTGCCTACATAGGTATCTGCCATATTATAGTGTAGTCTAAACCGTCCGCCAGTATATGGATTCGGAGCTCCACCACCGCAGGTAAGCTCTCCAACTGTCGGATTAAGGAAGAGTGCAATTGAGTCCGCATGATCTTCATTTACAAGACTGACACCAAAACCACAGCCGGTTCGAGAGTAGTTTGTGATCCCACCCTCACGACTCATAATACTTGGAATTTCTAGTCTGCTAGCTTCGCCTCGTGTACTGCACCATTGCCAGACATGGGTGAGTTCATGGAGAAGGAGCGCTTTTACCCAGTCGCCTCCATGGTGGGCGCCAACCATGACGCTTGGCTGACTTTTATCTTGAGGGCAGGCGAATTGTTGTGAATAGTTGTACCCCCAGCTTCGCATGGAAGCACCCTTGATGTCCTGGAGTATGCCAACGCATCCAATTTCATGAAACTCCTCCCACGCATACTGCATTTGGTCAAGCGTTAAAGATAGGTCGAGTCCAAACTTCGTAAGAATCGCTTGTCTATACTGCTCGACTGTTGTGAAGTTGACCTGTGGTGCCACGGCGCATGCTGTTACAGGTCCGCCACCTCCACCTGTTGCTGCAGTGCATCCGGGTTGCTGATTGTTGGGCAGCTCTCCCTTTCCTACGATGGAGTTGCAGGTGTTGCTTGAGACGGGTGCTAACGCAAGAGTGGGTGTAGCGCCCGTTGCTAGGACAATTAGGATAGGCATAAGTAATAAAAGTAACTTTTTCATATGATTAGCAGCTTGGTGCCAATGGATTAAATGCTGGGCTATTTTCTGGAAGCGATCTTCGAGCCTGAGCACTTAGATAGAAGACGAGGGGGAGGTGGCAAATTGCATCAGGGCTTAATCCGACGCTGTTCAGGTATGAAACTGCCTCGTTTTTTGCAGTGTCAATTTCTGGGGTCAATATTTCAGCCATAAATTGATCAGGAGAGCTGAGGTACTCTATCCTAACATTGGATGAGGTATAAATAATGGAATTTGACTCAGCTCTAAGGGCAAGTTCTTCTCGAAGAGCTGCATCTTTGCTGCCAAACGGAGTTCTTGTATTTACCATCTCGAGCATTTTTTCACTTGCAGAAGGATCATATGTGATTGGCTTAACCTCTGAGGAAGTTGGAGTTGGAATTGTTTGTGTGACAGAAGTCTTCTCAAGTGGTCGGAAAAAAGAGAAGAGAGCCATCGTAAAAACAAAAAGTGCCAGGAGCGCTGCGATTGCTACTAAAATGTATTGTGATTTATTCATAACGTGATTTAATTATCTCGCACACTGCCAGTACGCACCAAGTGGCAAGCCGTTTGGAACTAGATACTTCTTATTAAAATTAACTGCGTTACTTGTCTGGAGTTCCCAGTTAACGTCTCCTCGATCTTCTGGTCTCGTAGGATTATTGGTACTACCCCTTGTTAAGTTGATGAAGGGCCCATCTGCTCCTCTTCCCATCTGATAAAGCCCCCATGCGCCATATGGATCGGGGGTATCCCCAGCTGCGCCGGAGCGATAGAACTCATTTGGATTATAAGCGCTCTCACAAGGGATGATCTTATTGAACCATAAATTTGCATTTGCAGGATCGAGCTTTTTAAGAAGGTCAAAGAGTTTATTTTTATCATAATTACAGGTCGGGTCTCCATAATTCTTGCCTGCAGGATTGCTTGAGAGTGAGTATGTATTGCACGTGTTCGTTGATGGGGGAACGTGTCCACTATTGATCGTGTTGGAAGTAGATCCAGATTCGGATGAAGTCTGGGTGTTGGTAGTGCTGCCAGGTACTTCATCAACAGTGATCGTGGCACTTCCACTCTCAAGGACGTCGTCTTTTACTATTGGAAGGAGTGTCACTGTAAAAGACTTGCTTCCAAAGATCGTGCCCGCAGTTCCACCACCCCCATTTCCAACCCCGGAATACTTGTCAGCAATTGCTTTAGCGCGATTTGAGAAGTTTTGCATGTTGCTACCATAATATGCTCCCCAGCCTCTCATCGTCTGAGCCCAGTTATTTCCGGCGCTGATATCAGCAGCCACTTCAAGGGCAATCGCAGTGGCTCCAAGTTTTTGATCCATGAGAAGGATAGCAATTGCCTGTTGGGCTGCTTGATTGCCCGAGTCGGCCTTATTTACGAGTGAGGGTATTGTGTCACTTGGGAAGATTGCAGGATTTCTGATCTTTCCACCAGAGTTAGAGATCACGGCTTGACCAACTCGTTGCACCTCTATCGGATTTGTAGATTTCCCTGTTCCATAAATTGAGTCAAAGTCTGCTGCTAAATGTCCACCAACTTGAGCGACTTGGATGCCATAACCTACCTGCCACCCTCCTGAGTAATATCCGCCAGCACAACCTGCATTGATGTCTTTACTCACGTCCTTACAGTTCCAAAAGTAGGGCTGATCACCGATTCCCTCAATTGCTCCAACCCAAATAACAGAGAGAAAAGGGTCCACATACTGACTTGAGAATTTCGATTTGAGATAGGTACTGTTTTGTGCAACTGCACCCCCTAGTCTGTTAAGTGCATCAATTGTCGTTTGATTGTACGTGACATCTGAGAGACCTTGCGGTTGAGGGAGAGAATAGGGGGATTGGGTGTATCTAGCATAAGATATCCCCGTGTCAGAAACTGTATTTATAGTTTTGGCGGAAGGGGAAGAGCCGCTATTTTGGCTAAAGAGCCATGTGACACTTGTTGTTTTTGGCAATCCAGTCGTTTTGTCAGTGCCTTTTTGCTCTGTGAATATGCCTGATGCGCTAATAAAACGAGCCTTTTCGGGGATTGGATAGACTATTTTAATTTCATATGCAGGGCCATTATAGGTTCCAGTTATTGTGTATGTTACAAGCGATTTTTGATATTTTTCGGCGAACTCTCTGATTCTATCAGCCGTGTCATCAAGGAGGTCCTTGAGATTGTCGACCAAACCCAAGACTGCCTTGTTATTTGCTGATGAAGTAGCAACGCCTAGAACTTTGTCCTCGGGGTTTTCAACAGTTGTATCGCCAGTACTAATATCGACTGTGGGTGGATCATATGCTAGGTCTTGAGACGAGTCAGGATTAGTGACAATAATAATAATGAACAAAATCAGAATTGTTGCTGCGATCCCTACCCAACCCCAAAGGCTAATAAATCCAACAAGTCGAACTATCTTAGTGACATTGCCAAGACCGCCTGAGATTTTGCGGAGCATTCCCCGTCCTGGAGCTCTTTTTCTGCCGGGCTGTCTTCTTGGCGGAGTCGGTCGGTTGCCCCTTTCGCCTTCATCATCTTCATCCTGAGGCATTCTGTCAGGCTCAGAAGTGGGCATAGGCATGTTATATTCAGGCGGAGATTCGTAAGACGAGGCGCCAACAGCAGAGCTGTTTGATCGTGGTGCCTGATTTTGCTCAGGAAGAGTATTATCGTCTGATCTTTCATCCGTGCGTGCATCAGGCAGGTCGAAGTCTTTAAAGAAATTTCCCACGAATGGTTTGATGGACTGATTTGTTGGCACTGCTGATCGTGAATTTGCTAATACTGGCCCAGTATAGGTAGTGCTATTTGTACTCGGTATGATCGGTCCTATTGGAGATGGTTGGGTTTTGCTTGTGACGATCTCACCTGAATACGCAGCTGCTTTAGCCTGGATTGGAGTTATAATCCCTTGAGGTGCCGTTTCTCGTGTGCGAAGATCTGCTAGTATTTTGCTGACTGGCGCTCTTGCTTGAGTAACTAGAGTGATTGGAGGCTGAGAAGGAATAGCTGGCTGAGTGGCAAAGGGAGTTGAAGATGATGTAGCTAAATCAGCTTCGCTATCTATCCCTGGTCTTTTTTGGAGGTCCTCTGTTGGCTGATCAATCTCGGGGTGAAAAGAGCTATAGTCCTGATCTTCTTCTTTAGGCTTACGATCTTTTTTTATCGGCTCTGGTGCAATCTGCGATATGATTTTCTGTATTGCTGGATCTTGAGATATTGGACCATTAAGCCAGAGAAGTGGATCGTCAAAGGGCTTCTCTGTAAATTGCTTCCGGACCTTCTCAGGAATAGTAGAATAGAAGTCATCCCATTGCTGCTGAGATAGTATTTTTTTGAACTGAACTTTGGGATAAAGCTTAAGCAGTTGCTTCCATGTCCTATCTACAGCAGCTGCTCTTTTAGGAAATTGGATAAGATCAGACCTGAGTGTTTGGGCTAAAGATAATTTTGGATCCATAATTAGAGTCGTATACGGCTTGCCCATTAATCATACCAGAATATCGAGGCTATTCTATGAAGAAATCTCAGTCGCTGGTGTAGGAATTGGCGCTGGGGAAGTTGTGGCCTGCTGCACCTGTTGCTCTTGAAGTGTCTTTGCAGCAGCATCTTGCTGCTGATGAAGTATCTCCTCTGGATTTGAGGTAATGAGATCATGTTCAAATGGTGCTGATAGGACCTTCATTGCCACATGATTCTGGCCGGCGAAGAATAATCCTTCCCCGATATCAGATGACAAGAGAAGCTCACGCTCACCCTCCGATAGATAAAAGGTTTGACTTACCAGATCAACCTCAGCGGTGCCCTGCTTGAGAAGTACCTGGATTGATGAGTTAGTCAGGACTGCCTTACCATAATCAGTTCTTAAAAAGTCCTCAACATCCTGTGTTGCAGTTGTGAGGCCAAGGTAGTATTTTCGAGCCCGCTTTGCGATAGAGTAGACGAAAGATGCTGAGTCTTCATACTTCATCATGTACCACGCTTCATCCAAAATAAGCAGGCGCTTTTTTAGCGTTTTCTTTACTCTTGTCCAAACAAAATCAAGGATGATATGCATCGCAATTGGTCTTAGCGCTTCTTCGAGGTGGCGAAGTGAAAAGACTGTGAGAGCATTAGTAATATTAAAGTTGGAAGGCTGATTGAATACCCCAGCTGCACTTCCTTGAATAAATCGCTCAAGCTGATATGACATGTCCTTTGCAGCTTTTGTTTCCATGCCAAGAAGTGTTTTGTAAAGATCTTCAAGAATAGGGGGTGGTCTCTTTTGTGTCTCAGGGTCGGTCGTAATACCTTTTTGTCGGTAGGTCTCTACAAGTGCGCGATCAAGGATAGCATCGTGTTCTGCGTCTAAGTCTCCCATAATCAATTTGAGAAGACCATGAAGAGAGAGTATTTTAAGGCCAAGTTCATTTTCTCCAGGCTCGTAGAGCTCTGATAGGTCAAATGGATTTATCTTGATAGGTGAGGCTGAGGTGAAGTCAATGACCTCGCCCCCAAGCGTGTTAGCAAGAGTGGTGTATTCGCCCTCTGGATCAACAACAATGACTTCAGTTCCAAACATGAAATGTCTCATAAGCTCAAGCTTGATGAGGTATGACTTACCAGAGCCTGATTTTCCTAAGACGACCTCATTTGCGTTTTCAAGCGAAAAGCGATCAAAAATAATAAGCGAGCCATTTTGCTGGTTGATACCATACATCACACCTCGATTCTGCGTTAAGACAGCTGAGGTAAAAGGGAAGGTTGAAGCAAGGGATGTCGTATCCATGTTGCGTGTAATGTAAAGCCTGTCCTGGGCCATTGGCATGCTTGATTTAAAGCCCTCTTCCATCTGGAGTGTTGCAGACTTAGCAGAGAGAAGGAGGGAAGCTAGCGTCGTTTTAAGCTGCTTTGTTGCATCAGTAAGCTCGACAAGTGTATCCGCTGAAAGAGTTATATAAAAGCTAAATTGAAAGAATCGCTCAACTCCCTTTGCAAGTTCTTCCTGCAATCCGAGTGCATCTTCAAGAGCTGCCTCGACCTGTGGGTCTGCTGGTCTCCCATTCTCATTTTCTGAAGCAATAGTCGCTTGCATCTCTGCAATCTTTCGACGAAGATCTGACAAAACATCTGCCGAGGCTGTTGGATAGCAAAACATTGAGATGTCTAGGGTATGGTCATAATCAATGATTGGCTGAAGCCAGTTGGGTGAGACAAAGCGTGGATACCCCACGACAAAGAGGGTGCTAAAGAAGCGTTCTCCAACTCTAATATAGCGAAAATCTACCTCAACTGAAGATGGTGCGATAAGATCGACCATCGATAGCATTCCTTTCTCAAGAGTAGCAACTCCTGCGGGTGGTGGAGCTATCTGTTGTGCTGGTTTTTTATTTTTATTGAACATACTCATATTCTAGGCAGCCTTTACAATTGGCGCATTGACGTCAGATTCAGCTTGGCCACCCTGGATTGTGATGCCATTAAAAATATCATAGAAAAGTTTGACGAGCTCTTCCTTTTCAAGCACTTTAGCTTGGACAGCGAGCTTGGAGAGTTGAGATAAGACCGACTGACCTTTCCCCTCTAATGTCTTCTCTGCGGCCTGGATAAAAGCTTGACGAGAGGCATCACTTTTTGTGCCCTTATTATTGCCAATTGATACTCCAGCGATACCTGCCTCAAGGGAGGAGAAAGGGATGCTAATATAAAATGCTTTATTAAGCACAACATTTACTCGAATCATATCTGCGATAAATTCCTTGTAGAGTTGAATATGCTTTTTGAGCAACTCATTTTTTGTTGCAAGTTGTTGTGCTTCAAGCTCTTTAAGGTAGGAGGAGATATCTATTCGTTTATTGCGGATAAGGATCTGAATTGGAAATGTAAGTGAATTAAGTAGTGATGCGTATGCATATATTCTCGCGCTCTGCTCTTGTTCTGAAAGAAGGGCAAAGTTGCTTGCAGTTATTTCAATGATCATGCATGCACTGCCGCCTTGAAGCAGGACAATGTTATCGAAGATATCAATTACTTCAGTAAATGACTGGGTAGAGGTATGTTTTTGGGCAGAGTTAGCCATAATCAGGTAAACAACTCCTTTCTCAATTCTTCACGTGCATCGACAGAGATAATTTCAAGTGGGAGCATGATGGTGTTATTTGCGGTGATCGAGATGGTGTCAAATTTGTGCTTACCCTTTGGATCTTCAAAATGAATCGAGTACTCACCATCTGCAAGTTTGGTAGCTGAGGCGAATTGTCCAAGTCCGTTTGTTTTAAATGCTCTGACAGGATTGTCTTCTCGATCCTTAATTTCAACCAAGATATTTGGCAAGACATTGCCTCTGGAGTCCTTGATGATGCCGATAATAATATTTGGGACATCGGGAACGTTTGGTAGCCCAATAAGTGTCGCTTGATCAATTGGGATAGCATGGACATTCATCGTGCCAGTTGGGGGTGGAGGAGCGAGCACTTTCTTGATGTCCTTTGCCTTCTCTTGTGTCTCGAGGATTTCTTGTTCAAGCTGTTCTTTTTGAGTCATGATATCTCCAAGCTC
>JAGOPV010000006.1 GCA_017991775.1 Candidatus Levyibacteriota bacterium
CCCTGCGCTCTATCTGAATAGTCTTACTGGTAAAGGGGTTCACCTCGTCACTGTTAATGACTACCTTGCTCGTCGCGATGCTGGCTGGATGGGTCCAATTTTCCACTTCCTCGGAGTCTCCATCGCCTCAATGATCAATGATCAGTCTTTTATCTATGATCCCTCCTACAAAGCTCCTGATGCAAATGAAGAAAGACTCAAGCATCTTCGTCCAATCTCTCGAAAAGAAGCATATGAGGCAGATGTTCTTTATGGAATTAATTCAGAGTTCGGGTTTGATTATCTTCGCGACAATATGGCCCGAACAGTTGAGGAGAGAGTTCAGCGCAATTTCTACTATGCAATTGTCGATGAAGTCGACTCAGTCTTGATTGACGAAGCCCGAACTCCTCACATCATCTCAGCTCCAGATGAGGCTCCATCTGCGAAGTATTATGAGTATGCAAAGGTTGTAGGTAAATTATCCTCAGATGTTGATTATAAGATTGATGAGAAGATGAGAACTGCTCATCTGACAGATCATGGTATTGGAAAGATCGAAAAACTTTTTGGCCTTGCCAATATATACGAGCAGGATTTTGATACAGTCTATCACCTAGAGGCTGCTCTCAAGGCGCGTACTCTTTTCCACAAAGAAAAAGATTATATCGTCAAAGATAATGAAGTTATTTTGGTAGATGAATTTACTGGAAGACTTATGGAGGGACGAAGACTTTCAGAGGGACTTCATCAGGCAATTGAGGCGAAAGAAAATGTACCAATTCAGCGTGAGTCACGAGCGCTAGCTACTGTTTCTCTGCAGAACTATTTTAGAATGTATGAAAAACTTGCAGGTATGACTGGTACTGCAGTGACCGAGGCAGAGGAGTTCAATAAGATCTATAAACTAGATGTTGTTGTGATCCCTACTCACAATAACACTGCTCGCGAAGACCTCTCAGATGTAGTCTATAAGACAACACGTGCGAAGCTGTCAGCTGTGGCTGAGGAAGTGGCGAGGGTTCATCAGACTGGTCAGCCTGTTCTAATAGGTACGACCTCAATTGAAAAGAATGAAATGATCTCACAACTTCTTAAGCGAAAAGGTGTGAAGCATGAAGTACTTAATGCAAAGAATCACGCGCAGGAAGCTCAGATCATTGCACAGGCTGGAAAAGTTAATGCAGTTACTGTTGCTACAAATATGGCCGGTCGAGGTGTGGACATCATTCTTGGAGGAGCTGCTCCTGAGAAAAAAGCTGAAATGAAGAAATGGGAGAAGGATCATCAAGCAGTTCTGGATCTAGGTGGACTTTATGTTATCGGAACAGAGAGGCATGAATCACGTCGTATCGACAATCAGCTCAGAGGACGATCTGGTCGTCAGGGTGATCCGGGAAAGTCACAGTTCTTCGTCGCGCTAGATGATGAGATTATGAGACTTTTTGGTGGCGACAGGATCGCGGGCTTAATGACGAAATTCAATATGCCTGAGGATCAGCCACTTACTCACTCGCTCGTCTCAAAGGCGATTGAAAATGCGCAGGTCAAAGTAGAGGGCTTTTATTTTGATAGTCGTAAGCAAGTTGTTGAGTATGATGATGTTCTTAATAAGCAGCGAGAGATTATTTATAAAGAGAGACGAAGAATTGTAGAGGCTCAGGCAGATGACGGAACTCAGAAAGAAGAAGTCCTTGAGAGAATTCATGAAGCAGTTGAAGCAATAGTTGTTGATGCGAGTAATGCTTCGTTTGACGAGTCAAACGATATAGATACTCAAACCATCAGAGATTTTACGACCATCGTGCCATTTGATGAGCATTCACAGGGTCATTTGGCTGAGCAGCTGAGAGCTCTTCATACGACTGAGGAGAAGGTGGAGTTCTTGCATAAATTGGCAACAGATATCTATGAACAGCGTGAGCAGCAGATGACAAAAGAAGTCGTCCGCAATGTTGAGCGTCAGCAGCTTTTGCAGATTATCGATACTCTTTGGACAGATCATCTAGATGCGATTGAACATCTTCGACAAGGAGTGCAGCTTCGTGGATATGCGCAGCGTGATCCACTTGTTGAGTATAAGAACGAAGCATACACTATGTTCCAATCTCTCCTCGCAACGATCGATGATCAGTTCGTGCATCTAGTCTACAGATATCAGATCACCGATCAGCCAATTCACACCCATGTTAATTTAGAGAGTTATGCTACTAATGTACCTGAGGGCGAGCAAAGCGATGGAGTAAAAAAGAAGTCAGCAAACAGCAAACAGCAAACAGCAAAAAATATTCAACAACTAGGAGCCGGTAGTGAGATCCAAGAAGTAAAGAAAACAGATAGCATCATCAATAAAGACAAATTAGGTCGCCAAGCTGAGCTTGGCAATAACCCAGCTAAGCTGGGTCGCAACGACCCATGTTGGTGTGGAAGTGGAAAGAAGTACAAAAAATGCCACTACCCAAATTAACATATTGCCCCAGTTAATTTTATAATTCCTAGCTCTGATATACTTTCTCCATGTCTTGGCAAATCCTCGTAGGTATAAGCGTACTTCTATTCTCTCTGAATGGATTGTTTCATCGAACGATAATGAGAGATATAAAGTCTGACCCATATACGCAGACAATTATATTCTATGGACTAGGTGGTATTTTTATTTTGCTACTTTCGTTATTGAACGGCGGAGTAAATCTATCATTTCGAGCTGAGCAACTACCATACATAGTTCTTCTAACAATTTTTGCTACATCTGCACCTGTTCTAGCCTTTAAATCTTTAAAACTTATTCAAGCATCTGAAAGTAGTATATTGCTGTCGAGTCAGCGACTTTGGATAGTCATCGGAGCCTTTTTGTTCTTGCGTGAAGATTTTTCATATAGCAAATTGTTTGGTGTAATTATTGTAATAATAGGAATAACAATTGCTCAATGGAAAAATAAAAAGTTCGTTATTAATCAAGGAGTTATATTTGCGCTTCTTGCTGCTGTGGCTTATGGTCTCACTGAGATTATTTCATTTTACCTACTAAGAGATTTAGATACGATTACATTTACCGTACTCCTTTCGTTCCTCCCTGTAATCGCTCTTTTATTAATAAAGCCAGGATGTATAAAAAAATTAGCACTTTATTTTAGACCTAAGTACGCAATAAATATTACTATAGTCTCTGTAAATGATGCCATTGCAACACTCTTTCTCTTTTATGCATATCAAGTTGGGAGAAATGCAGCACAGATAGCACCGATTATGGCGACTCAAACAATTCTAACTGTAATTTTTGCAATAATAATATTAAAAGAAAGAGAAAATACGGTTAGGAATATTATTGGAGCATGTATTGTAGTCTTGGGTGTACTCTTAGTCTTATAAGTGGTACCAAATTGACTATCAGTTACCTCCCCTCCAAAGGCTGGTAAATGCCAGCGGGCAGGCAAAAATGTCATTTTCCTAACTAGGATTTAAAATATATGAGTGAGAAAGCGGAATGCATTGGTGATGCATAGTTTCTCATTTCGACCAATATCTAACTCTATCGCTTGGAATTGTCAAACGCTCGTGAATATGGTTGTCTACAACATCTGGTGTAAATATTTGATTTGATCCACGTGTAAATGGGCGGATTACATTTGCTGCATATGCCCAAGCATCTCTTTCTTCTCGCAAATGATAAGCGAGGTCCTCAGTCGATGGAACATTGGTGAGTGATTCACATGCGAAATACTTTTCCATCGCCTCTTTTAACTCATTTGGATCTTTTCCTGACAATTTTTCAATATGACCTCTCTCATGGATTGCAGTGAGTATAGCTTCTGGGATCGATAGATCACCATTTATAAGAATTGTTTTGTTGCGTATATTTGCTAGGCCGGCCAATTCATATCTTGGGCTTTCTGGATTAAAAATAAGGCTCCATTCATCAGGAACTAAGTCAGAAAGATGCAGCTCATTTCCGCTATTATCCGCGAGAGAAAATCCTGTGAGCTTTCTATATCCCTTGTTGTATGCTGTTAATCTTTCCTTTGCTTCAATCTGAGGTTTGTCGATGATGTTATCGAGACCTCGGTAATTCAAATGAAGAGTTAAGCCATCTCTTTCTACTGTAGCTCCGCCTGATTCTGAGTATTGAATTTCTCCGATGGGTTTTTGGAAATAAAAAGAACGAAGCATACCCCTTTCGTCTTCGAGGCTACTATCTTTTCTATCGCTCGGCTCAATAACCCTTGCGATGTAATCCATACTTGATTCTTCAGCCATGAATTAATTATAGAGCTTCTGTATAGATAAAAAATAGAGCTCTAGTGTTACGAACCCTGGCCTGTATCCCCTGTAGTTGAACAGAGGTTATAATGTCACTATTCTAATGATGCAATCTCCGGGTTCCTCAAGTGTCTTATTTTTTTAAAATATAAATTCTTCCAGTAAAGATAGAACGGGAGTACTAATGTCCCTGTTGAGAAATAGAAAAGTATGTCTTCTAAAGGCGCTGAGAGTATATAAATTCCAAAGAGGTTCTCATGCTTCCATGTTGTGGCAACAAAGTCTGGCGAAAGAAAGCTTATTATCGTAAAAACTAAAATCGACCAGAACATAAAGAGAAGTCCTGAGGCAATTGAAGCGAAAAAAAGATCCCTTCGTTTAGTTAATAGTACAAGCCACATAAAAAATGATCCTAATAATGTTGCATAAAATGAATTAATTTTTAATATCCAAAAGAGTGTCAAGGTGGCGATGAGAGATATACCGATAATTACGACTATCTGAAAATTATTTGCTCCAGTCTTTGTCATAGGATAAAATTTTCTCTTCGAGAATATTGAGAAGATAGCAAGCGCCACACCACCCGCTGTAAATCCATGAAGAATATCCTCGAACCCTATCAAGGTATTAGATATGGTCTGCGGATTCCACCAGTCATTTCTCCAAAGAAGAGTTTGGCCGATTAACCCAGCAAGAATAAGCCATATTCCCATTTCTACCATACCTCTACGCCAGCCTGGTCTTATGTAGAAAAATATTATCCAGGGAACGGCAAATATGAGCGAAAAAATGAGATAGGAATATTGAAGCAAAATCATAATACTACTATACAAGACAATATATGAGATTTATAGCATCCATAAAAATATACATATTGTTGCGCTTTACAGCTCAACCTTTCTTTATAGTATTCGAATTGTGGCTCTAGTATACTTTGGATATGAAGAAAGTGCTTCTCTTTGTTTTTCTCCTTGGACTAGTTGGTACCCCCTCAAAAGCTCTGGCTGCAGACCAGCTTCCATCTATCAGTGTCATCAATCAAATTCGTGGACCACAGCTTGGTCTTGAGAAAGCAGATCTCCTGACTAGTCTTAAAGGGCAGTTCGCGATTACAAAAAAATATGATGTGAGAGCGACATGGCTTTGGCAGTACTCTGCACTTGAGGATCGTAAATTAACTGCATATGCTCGGGAAGAAATGAAGGATCAAGAAATGGCAATCTTCCTAGAGATTGATCGTAATTTCGCTGAAAAGTCGGTTGTGCTTTATCGAGGTCAGGGTCCTTGGTATTTTTCAGACGGACTTTTTCTCTTCTCATATGATCAATCAGAAAGAAAGAAATATATAGATGTTGTCTTCTCAAAATTTTATGACACGTTTGGATACTTCCCTAAAAGTGTTGGTGCTTGGTGGATAGACGCATGGTCGCTTTCCTACATGCATGATAAATATGGCGTGACATCATCGTTGCGCGCAGCAGACCAGTTGGATCTAGATGTCTACTCAATATGGGGGACACCCTGGAGCATTAGTTATCTTGCGTCCTCTACAAATGCAGGTATTCCAGCACAGAGTATTGAGAAAAGTTCTGGGGTATTGATGTTGCAGTGGGCAAGTCGAGATCCAGTTCTTGGGTATGGGGCATCTCCAAGTGCAAGCCTGTATAGCCTTCAAGACTATTTTCACTTTAAAGAAAACGCATATTTCACAGATCTCTTGAAGACATACTTGGATGGGCCAACCAAAAATGCAGTCATTGGACTCGAGGGGGGATATGCGCCAATTTCATATGAGGGAATGTACGAGCGACATCTTAAAGTTGCCTCAGAATTAGTTAAGAATAAAGAAGTGCAGATACTCCCTGCTAGAGAGTATGCAGATAAATATTTTAATAGTCTTTATAAGGATGGGGTATATCTCTTGAGGAAAGATTCAGAGACTGGTGACCAAGCATTTTGGTATCAAAGCTCAAAATATAGGATTGGCATTAGAAGGGTAGGGTCACAATTATTCATAGCTGATATCCGAGACTATACCAAGATGCTTGCCGAGGAATATTATCTTTCTCCAAATACGCAAGGATATCTTCGAATTGATGAGCCCTCTATGCTTGACTCCTCACGTTTTCAAAAGGATCTAAAAGTAATTTCTGATGATGCAGAAGAGCTTTATGTTAAAGATGTAGAAGGTAAAACAGTTCTTTTATCTGGAGACAAAAAAGTAGTTGAGTTGGATAGTCAGTCGTATAAATTCCTTGGAATCAAAAGAATAGATGGACTAAGTTTGCAAGAAACATTTGTACATTCTCGATTCTCAATTTGGATAAAACTGTTCGTTGTTATTGTCAGTCTCTATATTGCATTAACTTTATTTGTGGTGAGAAAAAAGAAAAATAAAGTTATTGTAACTCTTTCATTATTTTTGCCATTACTATTCTCCATCTACTACTTGCAGTATGCACTAAAGGATATTGCTCTATTTATTTTAGATACAAAGATGATGTTATTCTCACCGTTACTACTTCTGCCATTCTCAATTCCCACAAATATAATTGTAGGTTTATTTGTTATGCCATTTAGTATTCTACTTTTCCTTCACTATTTTTTAGTTGTCAGGAAAGATAAGAGATCTATGCAGATCTTTACTATAATTATGCTGGGATTCACATTCATCTATCTTAAGCTTCCGTATTTTCCTCTCAACAAAACAACTGCAATAATTGCTGGCTTTACTATTTTTCTTATTGTTCTTATTAAACTTTTGTATCTGCATAGACAAAGAAGAAATATTGAAAAGATGAGATATGGGTTATTACTCATTTCAATTTCTGTAATTTTGATGGGGATCACTGTTGTATTCTCAAGACAGCAATATATATTGAGTCAATTTGAATTGCATGCACTTGAGAAGCTCAGGGCACAAAGCAATTCGGTAGTTTATCTTAGTTCGTCGTATCTCCCAATTTATAAGTCTTCCGCGCCACTACTTTGGAAGTATCCAATCACAGGACAGCTTTTGACACAAAGACGATGGGAGTACAGAACTGACTTTATTAAGTCATCTGATGGAGACCATCAGGAATTGATATTTATCCCTCGTTATCTTGGCGCTGGCATTGATGCGAAGGGAATTCAGGAGCATTTATTTAAACCGATTTTTGATAACTCGAACATTGTTATCTATAAGAAGTAAAATTATTTTTCCCAAGGAATTGTTCCCTCGCGTTTTTGATATTGATAGAGATGGTGTTTGATGAAGATATCTAACTGTTTTGCGCCGAGATTATTGCCTTCTTTAACCAATAGTTTCTCAAGCTGTCTAACATATGGAAATAGTTTAGCAGCAATTATTCTTGAATGAATTGGTGCATACGTCTTCATATCAATACTATGTGTTATGACATAGTGATCGCCTTGTATGGTGTCCATGATCTTTGTCATCAAGGATTCTTTGTCCTGGGTATTGGGGTCATTCTTCTCAGTTTCGTATCGTTGATTTGTTCGTAGTAAAGAACGAGCTGATTTTTTAGGGAGGATAGATGTTAGTCCTGTAAATGCATCTTGCTCGACTGCTGCTCTATTTTTACCGACCCCTTGTAATTGCAGCACTGCAGAGATATCTCCCTGCTCTATCTCGCCTATATCATGAATAAAGAGCATCTGGCTTACGACTTGGACATTAAGTGATCTTGATACATTTCCAATTATTGGGTGAAGAATATCCCAGAATAGAGTTACTGAAAAAAGATGTTCACTAACTGACTCTTCTCCAATAGTTGCGAGGTCTTTTGTTGGATCTTTCATAAATGGTGCACCTCTAAATCTCATCCTTCCATATAATTGATAGATACTCTTCATGAAAAGATATGCTTTATCTAGTTCAGCAAATAAGACATTCTCAGACTTTGTTAGGGGAGAGTAGTCAGTGTCTTTTATTAGTCCATTGATAATTCCATCACTTACCATTTGAGCCCCATTCTTTTCATAGAGGAAAAGATAAAATTTTATAAGTATTCTAGCTTCTTCATATGCAAGTAGGTCAGTCTTTTTCAGTGATTCGAGAAGTCGGCTAGTATATGGGAAAAATCCTGCATCCATCACTTTTTGATAGGTTTCTTTGTAGGTTGAGAAATCAATACTGTTGGTAAGAAGATAGTGTCCACCTTGAAGCATATCGATTACTTTGGCTGTCAGAACAGTTATATCGGTATTTGTTTTGTCAGATTTAGCTTTTTCATAACGTTGGCTTGTATCATTGAAGACGCTCCTTGATTTGGATGGAAGTTTTTTAAGAAGCATATTAAATGCTTTCTCCTCAACTACTTTTCTATTTTTCCCCTTACCTTTTAATTGATTTTCTGCGCTGACATCGCCTTTTGCTATCTCACCTATATCATGAATAAGGATCATTCGCTGGATTGCTTCCTGATCAATGTATTTGTTGAGATTTGGGAGTGTCGGTGCAAGAAGCTCCCATAAAAGTGTAGAGGAGAAAAGGTGCTCTGCTACTGATTCTTCACCGAGCTCAGAGAGTTCTGGAGTAGGAACCTTCATGTAGTCTGATCCGCGAAATCTCATTCTTCCGTAGAGTTTGTAGGACTCTTCCATAAAGGTAAAGACCCCTGAGAGTCGAGGGTAAAGATCTAATTCTTGTATAGTTATTGCTGAATAGATAAATTTGCTCATAGATACGTCGCAAGGTCCGTAGTTTGAGCAGTTTTTACTATCTTTGAAACGAAAAATCCTTCATACATCTGGCTTGGAATTAAACGCAGTGATTTAGAAAGAGATGGATCAAAGTTCTTATCCTTCCACGTAGTTAGCCCGTTCATGCTGCCAGTTAGCCCATCTAATTTTATTTCTTCAAGATGAACTTTTCCCGCTTCTTTCTCAAGAACCCAATCAATGACTTCTTCATTCTCTTCAGGCGAGATTGTGCAAGTAGAGTAGATGATAGATCCTCCAATCTTTGTAGCACTAATTGCAGAGCGAAGAAGGTATTTTTGCCTGTGTGCCAACTCTTTCACTTTCTTTGAAGACCAATCTTTGAAAGTGTTTGGATCATCTGTCTTGAATCTTCCTTCCATGCTACATGGTACATCAACAAGCGTTGTATCAAAGAGCTCAGGATATTTTTTCCATATCTGCTCTCCATGGATATAGGTAAGTGTGGTGTTGGTGACATGGTAATTTCTAAGATTTTCTTTGAGCTTATACATTCGGGCACGGCTGATATCATTTGCAATGATAGTCCCCGTATTGTGCATTAGAGCAGCAAGTTGCGTTGTTTTACTTCCAGGTGCTGCGGCGATATCAAGGACTGTGTCATTTCTAGATGGGTTCATGACTAATGCTGGGATCATGCTTGAGAGACTTTGAATATATATCTTACCCTCACCATATAATGGTAACGCCATAACTTGCGCTGTGGTTGCACTTGAAAGAACCAGTGCTGATGAGTACCATGCTACATCTTCAAACTGGATTGAATTAGCCTGCAGTATTTCTTTGACCTCTTCATTTGACGAGGTAAGCGTATTAATTCGGATTGTGAGTGGAGAATAGGACGAGAATGATTCTAAAATACCTGGGTGCATCGGGGAAGGGAAAATAGCTTCAATTCTCTCGATAAAGTCTTGTGGAAGTGATGTGGTAGCCTCTTTCATGGATGCATTATACACAATGTGGGATTTGACTGAGAGGACGAAAAATGTCACCATAAGGACAATGCCATTTCCTATTTCAGCTTCACCATCCTCTGATTATCAAAAACTCCATGCTCTCTTTAGCGATAGGCACAGAACCATTAAGGAAAGACTCCTGACAAAGCATAAAGACTCGGTTGAGTGGATTATGAAGAATATTCCAGCAAAAGAGCATATTGCTGCTGGATCTCTCAGTGGGCTCCTGCTTTTTGCTCCACCTGTCATTGGTACGTCAGTCGGTCCATCTACAGATTCACAGTCAGTTGGGGCACCGATGATTAAAGATGAGACATTTCTTATTACTGATTTAGCCAAACTTTTGCCAGATGAGGTCGGTCCTTTAACGCCCGATCAAGAGGCTACCATCTCAGGAGTGTTATCAAGAGAATATGGATTTGATGTTAAGCCTGAGATTGATGGAATCAGACTTAATAGAAGTTATGGATATATAGGCGCAGAGCAACATCTTATGCGTTATCCAGGGGATACAATGGCCTCCCACTTCTCTACAGCTGATGAAGCATTTGTATATGGAAAATCAGGCATGGCACCAGGGCGTGGTGCATGGGGGTATTTTACAACTTCTAAGTATGAGATGACTCAAAAAGACATTGATCGAGAGAAGTATTACCTAGCTGTTCAGACATTTCTAGCACCTGGATTTCACGATAATGTAAAAAAGTATGTTGATTTTTTTAAGTATAGGAAAATGCTTGTGATAAATCCCCAAAATGGTAAGGCGATGGTAGTGGTTATCGGTGATGCAGGACCTGCACAATGGACTGGTAAGCAGCTTGGAGGATCGCCTGAGGTCATGAAGTACCTTGAGCGAGTTGATGGGAGAGCAAAGGGTGCAGTGCTTTATTTCTTTATAGATGATCCAGATGATAAAATTCCATTAGGTCCAGTTGAGTTATAATAAAAATATGAGTAATAGAAAGCAGTTCTATCATACGGTTGTTCAGACTGATTCAATCACAGTCATTCTTTCAGAGATGGATCTATCAGATCAGGAGCGTGTGCATTTAAGTCATATTATGGAGTCTAGTCTTCATCACGCAATCCTTGATGCGATCCTCTCAGAGCTATCAGCAACTGATAAGAAATTGTTCTTAAAAGAGCTTGCAAATGATGATCATGATGCAGTTTGGAAGTTCTTAAAAGATAAAATAGATGGAATCGAAGATAGGATAGTTAAAGTGTCAGATGATCTTAAAAAGGAGCTTCACGAAGACGTGAAGAAAGTTAAAAATGATAAAGAAAAAAAATAATCTGCCATCTCTTATCTATCTAACTGATAGCTCACTTTCTATTCAGACAGAGAAGAAGGTGCTTATAACGATTTCTTATCCCAAAGAGTTGGTCAAAGACAAGACCATTTTAGATGGTGATGCGTTATCTTCATTTATTTCTGCAAAGTTAGACAAGCTCCCTGATCTTAAGAGCGTTAAGGTAGTAGTGATTGGTAAAGGAATTCTTTTTCAAACGGCCACACTCCTTGAGGGCTCAGATAATAAAGAGAAAGAGTTTTTTGCATCAATTCCATTTGATAAGTCAGATATAGTTGAGAGAAGAATCCAAACTAGGACTAAGGAGTATATTCTTGTAACAAACAAGAAATTTTATCAAATTGTTATTTCTGCGTTGAAGGAGCAGTCTTCTTCTATCTCATCAGTTGTTCCACTGTCACTTTTTGTTGATGAAGTTGATGAGGATGTACTTACTCCCGCAGATGTAAGGGCTATTTTCTCAAAAGAGCAGCTCTACTCACAGGCCAACTTTCTTGAGTCATCCACAGATATTTTAGATTCAAAAGAAGACACCGAAGTTAACGTTCCCCAAGCCTCAACTACTTTGGATGCTCCCGGGCATATTCCACCTTTTACGCTTGTAAAGAAATGGAACATGACCGCACTCTTAGTTATCTTAGGTTTCTTAGTTATCTCAACCTTGGTATTTGGCGGTTTCCTTTTTATGGAGCAAAAAAGATTTGGGATCGTTCCAACTCCAACTCCAGTAATCTCAGAAGTTACACCGGAGCCAACTGAGCCTACTATAGAAGAGGTAGATAAAGGATCCCTCACGGTCAGCGTGCTAAATGGTACAGGCACTGCAGGGCAGGCAGGAAAAGTGAAATCTATCATGGAGGAATTGGGTTATAACAGTATTAGTACAGGAAATGCAGACTCTACAAATAACTCAAAAACTACAGTTTCTTTCTCTGAAAAGGTCTCAAAATTAAGAAGTGATGAGATAGTCAAGGCGCTTGAAAAAACTTTCAGTAGTGTGACGAGGGCAACAGATGACTCAATTACGAATGATATTTTAGTCGTAACAGGTGTTGAGAAGTAACTACCTTCTAACAAAGAGAACAGCATTCGGGATATTTCTTCCAGGTCCCGCTTTATAGCCTCCAGACCAAAGCGCGGTTGATCCACCACTATCTAAGTTAAGTGCATTTTCAAGCCCAAGTGTTTTGAGCACATACGCGACCTCAGCAACGGTTGCATTGTAGACTACACCGATGTAGACAGTGCTTCCCTTACTGCCAACAAAGCTTCTTGTTCCCTTACTGCCTTTCTTAGGATCTCCATCTCCGCCAAATGCTATATTTCCGCCTGAGAGAAGGAGAGGTTGGTTGGCGATAACTCCATCAACTCCAGTGTCTCTACCCCAACCTGATGACTGCCCTATGAATCGTGCAAATCCATTTCCAAAGACTGCTACGGGAACGTTGCTGTACACGTTATTATCTGAATTGAAGTAGGTTTTATTCTTGTTCATGACAAGAGTGTCAAATGAGTTGGTCTTGCCCGCGCAGGTCGGATACGAAGCAGGACAAAAGTACGATCCATTCACGCCAGCATATGCCCCATTTCTTGCTACATAGTCTCCAAGTGAGAGAACTGGACAGTTATCTCTGCAGTCACTATCTGAGGCTGTATCGACAATGACTTTTGTCGAGCTAAGATCTCCAGCGATAAGAGAAACAGTATACTCTCCAATTCCAGCATTTACTTTTTGTGTACTAAAGCCGCTTTGTGGTGCAGTATTGTTAGCTGGTGCATTAGAAAGCGAAGGTGAGGAGGCAGTCGTAGCAGCCGCCTTTTGTGCATCATCCTCGATTTTTTTTGAGAGAGTTGTTAAGAGGCTTGAGGCAGATGCATATTTTCGATCTGCGAGGAGTGCAAGACTACTTGTTAGGTCTTTTTCATAGTCAGCTGTCTTTTGCTTTTGATCGCGCAGATCCTGGATTGCTTCATAGACTTTTACAGCTTTTTTATAAGTCTCTTCGATAGATTTGATCACACTTTCAAGATCGTTATTTCTTTTCACCTGATCCACATTTTTTAGAGAACTAAGTTCTTTTTTCGTCTCGTCTAGTTTTTGCTTAGTTGACTTGAAGTCTGAGCCTGCAGTTACTGAGAGATTGATGAGGAAAACTATTACTGCTACCATCACTGCAATTGGTGCGATGTACCAGAAGTGGAAGAGTATTTTCTTTAGATGTCCATTGGGCATACGATTAGGATAGCAGCTTTGGGAGATTATTTCAGGTGTTTAGGTATGATTTGAACCTATCAAGATTTGCTTTGTCGGGACCTTCTTTATTTATACCTGGGACTTCAAGTAGAAAGGGAATATCTCGAGTGAGAGGATCGTTGACGAGTAATTTAAATGTCTCCTCAGGAATTTGGCCAAAACCTAGATTCTCATGTCGATCTCTAAATGACCCACATTCATCTCGACTATCATTAATCTGAAAAAGTTCTAGCTTCTCCATGCCCACAAGTCTTTCAAAATTATCAAAATATCTCTTAAAAAGTTCTGGAGTTGAGAGGTCGTATCCTGCGCCCCAGAGGTGGCATGTATCAAGACACACTCGTACTCTTTTGTGATTGAGTTCCTTAATGATGAACCCAAGCTCTTCTAATGACCAGTTAAGTTTCTTATTCCCCGCGTTCTCAATGATAAAGAGTGAGTTGTCTGGAGTGTTCTCAAGGACTTGCATAACATTCTCAAAGACGATTGAGTACTGTGCCGGAGTAGGCTTTTCCTCTTGCCTATATGAACCCAGATGTATGATCGATCCTCGCACCTGCATTTTTGCTGCAAGAGTTAATTCATCTGTAAGTGTTCTGACAGACGCCGATCCGATTCGCTGATTGTCGGCAAAATTCACAAGATATGAGGCATGAAAATAAACTGGATCGATTGAGAGGTCATTCTTTACTGTAGCGAATTGATCAATTACTTCATCTGTGACTGGCTTGACGCCCCAATTGCGAGGCGACGAGGAGAAAATTTGCACACAATTGCCACCAATTTCAACTGTCTTCGTAAGCGCATTGGTATATCCGCCTGCAACTGAGAGATGTCCGCCAACTTTCATATCTTTGGTATTATACGATATCTGTGATATAACAAGTGCGTGATCACCTCTGAAATAGAAAAAGAAGCTATCCTCCATATCTCAAAAGTAGATCCACTTATGGGTGAAATTATCAAAAAAGTCGGCCCACTCAGCTGGGAGCAAGATGAGAGCTATTTCTTCAGTCTTACATCCTCAATCGTTGGTCAACAACTATCTGTGAAGGCTGCTCGAACAATCTGGCTTCGATTTGAAACCTTGTTGAAAGGTGGAAAGGTGACTCCCGAGAATATCCTGGCACTGCCAGACCAGTCAATTCGTGATGCTGGAGTTTCTTGGCAGAAGATAAGTTATATAAAGGATCTTGCACAAAAGACTCTTGAGAGCGGGATACTTTTTGAGCAATTCGACATTATGACTGACGAGGAAATCATCACAGAGCTTATCAAAGTAAAAGGAATTGGTCGATGGACTGCTGAGATGTTCTTGATGTTTCGAATGCAAAGACCCGATGTTTTTTCGTACGGCGACCTGGGACTTAGGCGTGGACTGCAGAAAGTATATGGTTTAAAGGCAGAGCCGACAGAGAAGCAGGCAGAAAGAATTGTTAAGAAATGGTCACCATTTAAGACAATTGGATCACAGTATCTTTGGAAAAGCCTCGAGCTTTAAGCTATTATAGATATATGCCTGCCTCCCAAATCCAACAAAAAGCCAGCCTTCTTCGATCGCTTTGTCTATCTTCAACAACTCACGCAGGATCTGGGCACCCAACCTCATGTTTAAGCGCTACCGACTTGATGGCAGTTCTCTTTGAGAGCTACTTTCACTTCGATATAACTACCCCTGACAGTCTTTCGAATGATCGCCTCGTTCTATCAAAGGGACATAGTGCACCACTTCTTTATGCTCTTTTTGGCATGAGTGGAGCATATCCTTTAGGCGATGTGGACTCATTGCGTAAATTCGGTAGTATTTTTGAAGGTCATCCCACGTCTCATTTTCCCTTTGCTCAAGGTGCGACAGGATCACTGGGTCAAGGGCTCTCAATTGGCGCAGGTATTGCGCTTGGAATGCAGAAGAAATATCAAAAATCAAATATCAAATATCAAATTCCCAAAGCCTATGTTCTTTTGGGGGATGGAGAGATGGCTGAGGGTCAGAACTGGGAAGCTGCAAATTTTGCGAGTCATTACGGCCTATCCAACCTCATTGCAATTGTTGATGTAAATTCACTGGGACAGAGTCAGAAGACAATGTTCAAAAACGCGAGTGAATATGAAAAGCGGTTTAAGGCCTTTGGTTTTGAGACGTATCTCATCGATGGGCATGATTATGCTCAGATCCAGGAGGCACTTGGTAAAGCGTCTACCTCAGAAATTCCGGTTGCAATAATCGGAAAAACGGTCAAAGGAAAAGGTATCTCATTTCTTGAAGGAAAAGAGGGTTGGCATGGAAAGGCGTTAAGTGAAGAGGAGTTGAGTAAGGCATCTGCTGAATTGGGCCAAGTAGATGAGTCTTTGCGATTTGATCTCAGTATTCCTTCTCTTAACTCACTTGCATTGAAAAAAGATGCTGAGAAGATCAATATCACAAAGATCATCGAGAAAAACGACGTAGCGACAAGAGAGGCCTTTGGGCAAGCTCTGACCACGTATGGCTCAACAGACGAATCATTAATCGTTTTAGATGGAGACGTGCAGAATTCAACATATACACAGCAATTTGCAAAAGTGTATCAGGAGAGATTTGTACAGACATTTATCGCAGAGCAGAATATGGTCTCAGTTGCAGTGGGGTTATCTAAAATTGGTTTTAATCCTGTGGTTGCAACCTTTGCAAGTTTTTTGACTAGAGCAGCTGATCAGATTCGTATGGCGGCGATCTCTAGCTCAAGAATTCATTTTGTTGGTTCTCATGTTGGAGTCTCAATTGGTGAGGATGGTCCATCACAAATGGGGCTTGAAGACATATCACTCTTTGGTACGATTCCTGGATCAGTTGTTGTTCAGCCCAGTGATGCGATCTCAGCGAGAATACTTACTCACGAAACTCTCGCACATAAGGGGATTACGTATCTCCGCACATTGAGGCCTAAGACTGGGCAGATTTATAAAGCAGGGGAGTTGTTTCCGATTGGTGGCTCAAAAGTCTTGATGCAAAGTAATGATGATCTTCTCACAATTGTCGCGACCGGTATTGCAGTTCATGAAGCAATGAAAGCTGCAGCAGAGCTATCAAGAAGTGGAATTTCAATTAGAGTTATAGACTGTTATAGTATTAAGCCACTTGATAGGCAGGGGATTATTGATGCGGTCGAGTCGACCACGGAGAAAGTTGTTATTACTGTTGAGGATCATTTTGAGCACGGTGGTTTTGGCGATTTTGTTCTAGATGCACTTAAAGACATTGATGTGAAGGTAATAAAATTAGCTGTTAAACATATCTCGGAGTCTGGGAAGAAGGACGAACTTATGCATGAAGCAGAAATTGATAAAGACGCAATAATTCAAGTGGTAAGAAAGGTAGTGGGCTTGTGATCTCGCCACATCATCATGAAAAGAGGAAAATACTCCTGCATATTTTTGGATTCTTTTTTGTAGTTGCCTTGATAGGTCTTCTTTTTGTATTCGATCGACCTATCAGAAGAGCGATGAGCGTTCCACGACAGCTTGTTGCTGGAGTTCAGGATAAGAATGCTAAAGAGGTTGATCAGACTGAATTTAAAGAAGAAATTACCGATGATTCATTGGATATTGTTGAGGGCATAAAACACCAAGTGATGAATACTACACTTTCAGATCTTGTGACAATGGCTAGAAGAACTGAGAAGGTGATAAAAGATATAAATAGTGCAAAAGATGGATTTGAAGATTTTGTACATTCAATTTCACTCCCCAAAAGTCTCCCCCTTAATAAATGATATAATTCCCCAATGGAAGACATTAAAAATAGGATTCAAAAACTAGTTGAAAAATTAGATATTCAGACTAAGAAGAAAAAAATTCTGGAGCTTCAAGAAGAAAGTGCGCAGTCTGATTTCTGGCAAGATCATACAGCTGCTGGAGAGAAGATGAAAGAGCTCTCGGCGTTACAAAAAGAAGTTGAGGAGGTAGAGCTCCTTGAGTTGTGGGCACAGGAGGGTGAGGAGCAGGAAGCAGAAAAACTTTTGAAAAAGATGGAGACACTACTCTATTTCTCATCTGAATATGACGAGGGCGATGCTATTCTCGCAATTCATTCAGGGCAGGGTGGTACTGAGGCAATGGATTGGACAGAGATGCTTTATCGTATGTACACTCGATATTTTGAGAAAAAAGGCTGGGGATTTGAGGTCTTAGATGAGACTCCTGGTGAGGAGGCTGGAATCAAGAGCATTACCATAGCTGTCACTGGAAAATACTCTTACGGTCTCTTAAAACATGAAATGGGTGTGCATAGACTTGTTAGGCAGTCTCCTTTTAACGCTGATAAATTGCGTCAAACCTCGTTTGCGATGGTTGAGGTTCTTCCACAAATTGATCAAGCAGGCGGAATTGAGATTCGTGATGATGAAATAGAGTTCGATGCGTTCCGTGCTGGAGGACATGGTGGGCAGAATGTAAATAAAGTCTCAACTGCAGTGCGACTTAAGCATATCCCTTCAGGATTAGTTGTTACAGCCTCAGTTGAACGTCATCAAAATCAGAATAGAGAATTTGCCATGAAGCTTTTGAAGGCCAAGCTATGGCAGATTCAAGAGGATGATAGACGCAAAGAAGAGCAGCGTATGAAAGGTGGATATGTGACGCCTGGATGGGGAAATCAGATCCGCTCATATGTTCTGCATCCATATAAGATGGTTAAAGATCTGCGTACAGGAGTCGAGACTGGAAATACAGATGCCGTGCTTGATGGAGAATTGGATCAATTTATTGAAGAAGAGCTGCGACAGCTCTCCTAGATGGGTTGTCAAAACTCCACAAATATGGTTAACTAGTTCTTAGACTCATCGGGAGTCTGATGATATGGATAGTGCGAAGACTGATAAGAAAATGGATCAACCAGCTGATGAAGCAGTTATGCAGTCATTTTCTCCTAAGAAAACAGGTAAAAATTCAAATATGAAAATTGTCGGAATATTTATTGCAGTAATCCTCTTTGGCCTTGGGTCCGGATATGTTCTTGCTTCAAAAAATAGTTCCTCTGATAATTCAGGAAGCAATGTATCTCTGATGGGTGCTGAAAAAGGTAAGATATTTGGAGCGGAATCTACAAAGGGATTTGACAGTCCAGCTGAGGGCATTATCAAAGAGGGTGGTATTGAGGGAGAAGGTGCTTTTCATATGGAGCGCCCAGGCGGGGACGATCAGACTGTTTATCTAACATCATCCTCAGTTGATATCGGAAAATTCATTAATAAAAAAGTGCGAGTCTGGGGCAAGAGCCAGGATGCTCAGCACGCAGGATGGTTACTTGATGTTGGCAGGCTAGAGGTATTATAAAAATCTCCACGTCCTGTCCATTACTTAACACCCATTATGATACGTTTAGCGGATGTTTCCAAAACATACGGAACAGGCAGCACTGCCCTTTCCAACATATCTTTTGACATTGATAAAGGAGAATTTGTTTTCTTAATGGGTCCATCGGGCTCTGGCAAGACAACGCTCTTGAGGTTAATGATCAAAGATATGGAAGCTACCTCAGGAAGTATTATTGTCAATAATACAGACGTTACCCACCTCCCAAAATCAAAAATACCTCAGCTACGTAAGCTTATTGGCGTAGTTTTTCAAGATCTAAAGATGTTGATGGATAGAACGATCTTTGAAAATATCGCACTACCTCTTGAAATGGCTGGCGCAAGCAAGGAGGAGGCTACAATGAGAGTCGATGCGATCCTTAAGCAGGTGGGAATTGAGGGACATGCAGACAAATTTCCAATCCAGCTTTCCGGTGGAGAATTACAAAGAGCTGCGATTGCTCGTGCTCTGGTCTTTTCGCCAGAAATATTACTAGCAGATGAGCCAACCGGTAACTTAGATAACACCACCTCATGGGAAATCGTTAAACTCTTGCAAGATATAAATAAGATGGGTACAACTGTTGTAATGGCGACACACAACACGGAAGTTATTGATAGTCTCAAGAAGCGAACAATTGCACTTGAAAAAGGAAAGCTCATGCATGACTCAAAAAAGCCAGAGGCTTCGCATGCGCATACAAAAGTTCATGAAAAAAAAGTTGAAGATGACACTTTGGTAAAAGATGCATTAGAGAAAGGAGAAGTGAATGAAAACGCTTAGTACAACCTGGAAGCACATGCGACGATCTCCGTATCAGTCACTGGCTGCGATCATGATCATGATGCTGACCTTTCTTGTTATCTCAATATTCACACTCCTCATTGTTAGTTCTTCGCAAATAATTTCCTACTTTGAATCATCACCCAAGGTGACAGCTTTCTTCAAAGAGGACACAAAGCAAGAAAGTATCGATGCTCTCGCTTCGCAATTGAAATCAAGTGGTAAGGTTGCTGACGTAACGTTTGTTTCAAAGAGTGAAGCTTTTAAAAGATATAGCAATTGGAATAAAGACAACCCGGTTCTTTTGGATCTCGTGAACGCAGATGTGCTGCCTGCATCGCTTGAGATATCAACCTATAAAATCGAGGATCTGGATACCGTTGCGAAGCTTCTTCATGACTCATCAGATGTTTCAGATGTCGTCTTTTTGAAAGATGTGGTCTCGACACTTATTACGTGGACAGATGCGGTTCGCAAGATAGGACTTGCACTTATCGTGATACTTTCGATCGTATCCGTTTTTGTTATGGCGACGATCATCGGATTTAAGATTTCACAAAAGAGAGAGGAGATCGAAATTATGAGACTTCTCAGCGCTACAAATTGGTATATCAGATGGCCATTCCTTCTGGAGGGAATGTTCTATGGAGTCATGGGAGCGTTCTTTGGCTGGCTTTTCATGTTTGGAATGACCCTTTATGCTAAGCCGTTTCTCCTTGGATTTATGCGAGATATACCACTTGTGACACTTAATCCTGGATTTCTTTTGATGCTCTTGGGTGTCGAGATACTTCTTGCAATCCTTCTTGGTATTGTCGCGAGCTTTACGGCGGTACTACGCTATCTCAAATAATTTTGCCCATATGATAGAAAAAACTACTCGCATTGTTGTCCTCTCTGCTTTCGTTCTTGCGCTTATATTTCATACATCCATTAGCTTTGCAGATGATTCGCTGACGCCAACTCCTACGACAGATCCTGCTGCAACTCAAGGAGTTAGCGATAGGATTAAGGAACTCGAGAAGCAGTTGGCAGCAGTTAAGTCAGAAGAAAAGACTTTATCTTCACAAATCTCAGTGATGGATAATCAAATCAAACTGACAGAGTATAGGATCCAAGCAACGGGTGATCAGCTCGAGACTTTGGAAGAAGATATCGATAGCGCTGATAAGAAAATTGATAACTTAGAAGGCTCGCTTGATAACATTACCAAGACGTTGATGGATCGTATTTCGGCCACATATCAGTTGGGTGCAGTGCAGCCACTTGAGATGTTGCTTTCATCAGGAAGTTTTACCGATTTTGTGAACAAAACAAATTATGTAAAGATCGTTCAAGAGCATGATAAAAAGCTTATGTATAACACGGTCCAGGCAAAGAATGACTACATCAATCAAAAAGAGATATTTGAGGAGAAAAAAGTGAAAGTTGTAGCGTTAAAATCCCAACTGGAAGATTATACTGCAGAGCTAGATGCTCAGAAGAGTCAAAAGCAGAAGTTGCTTGCTGAGACACAGGGAAGTGAGGCAAATTACCAGAGACTGCTTAACCAAGCTAGGGCACAGCTTGCTGGATTTAGTCGCTTTACTGCCAATCAGGGTGGAGCTTCTCTGCTCGGGGGTCAAACTTCCTGCGACGATTGGGGCTGTTATTACAACCAGCGTGATAGTTCATGGGGCGGAAGTTCACTCAACGGGACACAGTACACGCTCGCAAGTGATGGTTGCCTTGTGACCTCAGTTGCTATGGTCTATTCGCATTATGGTCATCGATCTGTTACCCCAGCAACGATTAATGGAATTTCAAGTAATTTTGCATCATATTATCCCGCATATCTCAATAAAAGTGTCTCTGCTGATGGGAAATCTTCAACTCGGGTTTCAGTATCCCTTGACAGTGAGCTATCTCAAGGAAGACCTGTTATCGTTGGCGTGAGTTATGACGGCGGGCCGATCGCAGATCATTTTGTCGTAATTATAAGTGGATCAAATGGGGCATATCAGATGAATGATCCATATATTCCAAATGGAAAAAATATTTCATTTAATGCACATTATTCAGTTGGAAGTATTCGTTCCACTGAGAGATTGAGCATGTAGTCCACTTGCAATTATCCTCCTCTTGGCGCCACAATAAGCTCATCCATATAGATATGAAAAAAGCTTGTTTTGCGAGTGCGCTTGTTCTTCTACTCTTGGTAGTTGGACCTCAGTCTATTTTTGCTGTTGGGCTTGAATTTAGCGCCCCAAGTCAAATCACTGATCAGCCTTTTAGTGTCGACGCAGTAATATCTGGCGCATCTTTTGGTCAAAATTATGTCAGAGTTGATCTCTATAAAGATGGAACAACCGAATATTTTGCAGAGACTTTCAATGGATCGAGCTGGGTAGATGGTTCGGATGGTAGATTATATCTTCCGGTTCACATTGCCTCCAATCAGGCGCAAATTACGATTCAAGCACGTGTTGGGAATCCTTCAAGCTCAAAGTATCAAGGAAGTGGTAGCTATAAGTTGAGAGTGAGAAGGTACACGGCATCAGGATCAGTTGCGGCAAATGATAGCTATGTGCCTCTAGATATTGCAATAAATTATATATTCCCAACCCCAACCTCAACCCAAATTACACCCTCAAGCACTCCGAGAGTTGTGACAGCTACACCAGTAAAGGCAAGTAGTACACTAGCTGTCGCTACATTATCTGAAGAGGTTGACAAGGAAGAGATAGTTACTCGTACTTATCCAACAGCAGTTCTTGGAATAGATCATGAAAGAGATCTAATAGTCACTCCTACTAGATCTGTGTCGCAGGTTAGTGGAGATGATAAAATTGATTTGCTTCCAGCTATTTTCTTTCTCGCCGGAGGAGGATTTATAGCTAGTTGTGGTATACTCATATATCGAAATTGGAGACTAAAAAGCTAATGAACAAAATAATAACACATAATCTCGAAGAGACTGAGCGAGTTGCACGAGAATTTGCACAGAAGTTACAAGCTGGTGATGTAGTTGCCTTGATTGGAGATTTAGGTAGTGGAAAGACGACTTTTACCCAATTTGTCGCAAGAGAAATGGGTGCTATTGCAATTGTGAATTCCCCAACATTTCTCATTCAGAAGGAATACAGGCTGAAAAATGAGAGGGGAATTGAGATGCTTTATCATCTTGATCTTTATCGCCTAGAGAATGAGAGACAGGTTGAAGAGGTTGGGCTAAAAGAGATACTCTTAGATGAGAAAGGCATAACATTTATAGAATGGCCAGAGAAAGCTGATGCGTTTATGCCAAAGGATTCTTATAAAATTATCTTTGCTCACGTTGATGATACGACAAGAGAGATTGAGATCACCTAACATGGATCATATTCAAAAAGCAGTACAAATTCTAAAAGATGGTGGCATCGTTATTTTCCCAACTGACACAGCCTTTGGCATTGGCTGTCTTGCTGGAAATTATAAATCGATGGTGAGGCTTTTTGAGCTTCGACAGAGACCACTCACTCAGCCAACTCCAGTTCTTGTGAGTTCGCTTGAAATGGCAAAGCGATATGGTGACTTTTCAGGAAAAGTAATCTCTCAATTTGTTGAGCCTTTTTGGCCTGGTGCTTTAACGCTTATTGTCCCTGCAAAGTCTGGAGAAAATTTATTGGCCCAAAATCTCGAACATGTTGGGCTAAGATTTCCCAATCATAAAACTACCCAGGCGATTATTGAAGGATGTGGAGCTGCGATTTTTGGTCCTTCTGCTAACTTTCACGGATTTCCAACCCCATTTGCGTTTGATGATCTAGATCCAAAACTTATGGAATTAGTTGACTATGTTGTGCCTGGACAGACTAATGGAATTTTTAAGTCATCCACAATTATCGACACAACCGTAGAACCGATGCAGATTGTAAGATCTGGTGGGGTGGAGGTAGCTCTTTGAGTCAATTGGTGCTAGTTACTATTGATCTATCAGATAGGGAGTTGGCAAGAGTCATCCTCTCGGTTCAGGGTGAAGAATTTGAGTACAAAGAAGTCACAGATACAAGAAAGCCTCAGTTGGCGCTTGTACTTTTGCAGAAGTCATTGAAGGACCATAATTTAGAAATGAAGGACATCACTGGACTGTATGCCCCTGTTGGCAGCGGATCTTTTACCGGACTTCGCGTAGGAGCTGCAATTATTAACACACTAGGTAGTGTCCTTAAAATCTCTATTAACGATAATGAGCCTGGAGTGCTTGTTGAACCTCTATACGAATAAGCTATACTGGATGGATGAGAGGATTTCTGCACCACCTTTTCTTGCCACGACCAAGTAATAATCACCGAGCTCGCTTGCTCCACCACTCAAGTCTTTTGGTTTTTGCACTTCTTTTTTTTGTACTTCAACTTTCATTTGGATTCGTTAAAAGTCACACTCAAGATGTCTTAGGAATTCAGTACTCAATTTCCGTGGATGATTTGCTCGTCATGACAAATGCTAGGAGAGAAGCTGCTGGTGCTTCCCCTCTAACTCTCAATGATCAGCTTGCAGAGGCAGCAAGAAATAAAGCATCTGATATGTTCTCGAAGAATTATTGGGCTCATTTTGCCCCAGATGGAAGTACATCACCATGGTCATTTATCAAATCTTCCGGGTATGAATATAGCTATGCAGGAGAAAATTTAGCAAGAGGGTATACTTCAGCATCCGATGTGGTTGATGCATGGATGGCAAGTCCCACCCATAAAGAGAATATGGTCTCAAAGAATTATGACAACGTAGGATTTGCAATCGTCCCTGGGATGCTGACAGGTGATGATACTGTTCTTGTAGTCCAGATGTTTGGAAGAAAGAGCGGAGCATCAGCGCCTGTTATCGCTGGCCAGGCAGCGAATGCATCTCCGATTGATGAAGTATCAAAGCCATTGGGTAGCGGCTCAATACAAGGTGCGAGCGTGCCGTTGATAGACTCATCTTCAATGCAGAAAAATATAGCCCTACTTTTCTTAGGCGCTATGCTCCTACTTCTAGGTATCGATCTTTTTATCATCAGGCGTCGTCAGGTTGTGCGAATTATCTCTCACAACATAGATGAGATCATTTTCTTTGGATTTGTGTTGACGCTTGTTATTATTATTGGTGGAGGAAGCATACTATGACAAAGAGAAAGCATTTTTGGTACTACACTCTCCTAGCTAGTGTTCTTATACTCGGATTATTCTTAATTGTAGGCATAAAGATCGATAAAACATTTCAATTACTCGCATTTATAGGCATAACGCTTGCATATATCGTTATTGGAATTGTTCACCATAAGACAGAGCATGATTTACATACAAAAGTTGTGATAGAATACATTTTGATGGGATTATTAGGTATCGCCATCATGTTTTTTTTGCTACAATAACAAAATATGAAGGGTATTGTACTCGCAGGAGGTAGGGCGACAAGGCTTCGTCCCCTCACAAAAATTACTTCAAAGCAATTATTGCCGGTTTATAATAAGCCGATGATTTACTATCCACTTCAAACCCTCATCGGTGCTGGTATTACTGAGATTTTGATCATAGTAGCTCCAGAATACTCTGGTCACTTCCTTAATCTCCTTGGGTCAGGCGCTGATTTTGGTGCGAAATTTACATATGAAATTCAGGAAGAGCCTCGTGGTCTGGCTGATGCCTTTGTGGTTGGCGAGAGCTTTATTGGCGGAGATAGTGCAGCAATGATTCTTGGTGATAACATTTTTGATGAAGATTTTAGTGATGTGATCAAGGACTTTAAGAGTGGGGCAGTGGTATTTGCAAAGGAAGTTCCAGATGCTAATCGATATGGGGTAATTGAATTTGATGATAATCACAAAGTTCTTTCAATTGTTGAGAAGCCAGAGCATCCAAAGAGCAATTTTGCTATGGTTGGACTTTATATCGTTGATAAACGAGCATCGGCTTTCGCCAAGAAAGTAAAACCGTCCGCACGCGGTGAAGTTGAGATCGTTGACCTTGTGAATCAGTACAGGGATATAGGCGAACTGAGAGTGGACTTTGTAAGAGGGATCTGGGAGGATGCAGGGACATTTGACTCACTTTTGAGAGTAAATAACTACATGGCTGGGAAAATTGCGAAGGAGCACGGACAATGAAGTTATTAGTTTGTGGAGGTGCTGGATTTATTGGTACCAATTTTATCAAGCATATGCTCTCAACGTATCCTGAGTATGAGATCGTAAATTACGATAAGTTAACTTACGCAGGTAACCTCGAGAATCTTACTGATGTTGAAAATAATCCACACTACACCTTTGTCCAGGGTGATATCACTGATCTTGAAAAACTAAATCAAGTTATGAAAGAGCATGGTATTACTCATGTGATAAATTTTGCTGCAGAAACACATGTTGATCGCTCCATTCATGGAGGAACAAAAGAATTCGTTCTGACTAATACACTTGGTGTTCAGATGGTGCTTGATGCGGTGAGAGCAAATAGTATTGAAAAGTTCATTAATGTCTCAACAGATGAGGTGTACGGCTCGCTTCCACTGGATGGCAAAGAGCTATTTACTGAAAGCACTCCAATCTGGCCAAATATGCCATATGCTGCTGCAAAGGCTGGAGGAGATATCATGTGTAATGCGTACTGGGTCACTCATAAAGTCCCTGTAATCGTTACTCATTGCTCTAATAATTATGGTCCATATCAGTTCCCCGAGAAGATTATTCCATACTTTGTTTTTAAGTTATTGAAAGGCGAAAAAGTTCCTGTTTATGGAGATGGTCTCAATGTTCGGGACTGGATCCATGCTGTAGATCATTCAAAGGCACTCGACCTTCTTTTACATAAGGGTAATGTTGGAGAAGTCTATAATATCGGTTCTGATAATGAGCGAAATAACCTCGAACTAACCAAAATGATTCTCTCAATTATGGGTCTTGGTGAGGATATGATTGAATATATTGAGGATAGACCAGGACATGATAGGCGATATGCTATAGATGCATCAAAAATTACCGCACTTGGCTGGAAGCCAGACTATCCACGAGAAGAATTTGAGCGTGGACTAACTGAGACGATCAACTGGTATAAGGAAAATACTGCATGGGTTGAGCAGATTCGATCAAAAAAGACAGGCGAGATGAATACATTTCAAAATACCCTAGAGCGAACTCAGACTCAGCAAAAATCTTCAACCGAGTAAATTCATGAATAAGACCTTTACCCTCTTTGACTTGCCCCAGATCAAAAGTAAGCATGATTTCCTTATGCATCCTATGGAATTAAAAGATATCATCCCTTTTGAAGTCAAAAGAGTTTATTTTATCACCGATTCAAAGACTGGAATTACAGGTGAACATTGCCACTATGCTGAGGAAGAATTTTTCTTTTTAATTCAAGGAACAGGAACGCTCGTCATTGATAAAGGTGAAGGAAAAGTGGAGGTCAGAATGGTCGGTGGAGTCAAGGGCGCCTATGTTCCTGCATACGTTTGGCATGGCTTTAAAGATCTGTCATCAGATGCGATTGTTTTTGCACTTAGTTCAACGAATTACAATCCCGATCGATCTGATTACCTTGAGGATTATCAGACTTATCTCCCGCTGCGAGATCAGCATCTCGAATAATTTTATGGATCCAAAAAAGCAAATCATTGGCATAGGCCTTTCTGGTCTAATCGGCACACGTATTCAGGAGCTTCTTTCTAGCACTTTTGATTTTTTTCCAATGAGCACTGAGCAGGGCCTAGATATTACAAAGAAAGACTCGCTAGACGTTGTGGCAGATCATTCTAGTGAGACTGTGTTGCTACTTGCAGCAAAAGCAGATGTTGATGGATGCGAGAAGGATAAGGAGCAGGGTGAGACTGGTGCTGCATGGATGATCAATGTTAAAGGTGTCGAGAATGTAATTGAGGCATGTCAGAAGAAAAATAAGCATCTTATTTATGTTTCAACAGACTTTGTTTTTAATGGAGAAGATACGCCAGAGGGCGGATATACAGAAGAGAGCACACCAGAACCGATCAACTGGTATGGAAAGACAAAATATGAAGCTGAAAAGCGAGTCCAGGCATCTGGTCTATCTCATGCAATTGTCAGGCCAGCATATCCTTATCGAAAAGAATTTGAGATAAAAAAAGATTTCTATCGCGCTATTCGCGATCGTCTCGCATCAGGTCTAGAAGTGAGAGCAGTTACAGATCATTATTTTAACCCAACACTTATTGATGACTTTGCCTATGGTCTTGAAGCAATGTTTAGTTCAAGCGAAAATGGAATTTTTCACTTAGTCGGGTCAAGCACTGTATCTCCATTTGAGGCTGCACAAATGATAGCAAATAAATTTGATCTCGATGCTTCGTTGGTAAAGCCGACTACGCGGGCAGAATACTTCGAGGGAAAAGCTCAAAGGCCTTTTAAATTAGCTATGAATAATGATAAAATAACAAAGCTTGGTGTTTCGATGCACAGCTTTGAAGAAGGCCTAGATATCATTCGTAAGCAATAATTATGACTATTACATTTGTAGGACATGGATATGTTGGACTCGTGAGCGCGACAGTTTTTGCAGATCTTGGAAATAAGGTTTGGGTGATTGGGCATACGCCAGAGAAAGTTGAGGGATTGAAGAAGGGTATTGTTCCTATCTATGAGCCTGGTCTTGACGAGATGGTAAAGCGAAATGTTGATGCTGGCCGGCTTCTCTTTACACTTGATTATGAGCCATCTATTAAGGAATCTGAGGTTGTGTTTATTGCAGTTGGAACGCCTCCACAGCCAACTGGAGAGGCTGATCTTTCAGTTGTATATGATGTTGCAGAGAAGATTGGTAAGCATCTTGGAGATTATACAGTTGTAATTACTAAAAGTACTGTGCCAATTGGGACAAATAGGGAAGTTCAGAAGATTATTAATAGCGTAAAACCAGAGTCTGCTATATTTGATATTGCCTCAGTTCCAGAATTTCTTCGAGAGGGTCAAGCAATCGGCGATACGCAGCATCCTGATAGAGTCGTGATTGGAAGCGACACTAAGAAAGCGCGAGATCTCCTCTTGAGTCTCCATGCCCCACTCGGTGGAGAGAGCGTTCTAACAACAATCGAGACAGCAGAGATGATCAAGTATGCATCTAACGCATTTCTCTCAGTTAAAATATCATTCGCGAATGCTATTGCAGATCTATCTGAGCGTGTTGGTGCAGATGGTCCCGATGTTCTCGCTGGTGTTGGCCTCGATAAGAGAATTGGAAAAGCATTCCTAAATGCAGGCGTTGGATATGGGGGAAGTTGTTTTCCAAAGGATGTTAAAGCATTGATAGCTATTGGTGATCAGTATGGATATGACTTCACACTTTTACGGGATGTTGAGGCTATCAATAAGCATGCGATGCTTCGGACTGTGGCTAAGGCTAAGACTATGCTGGGTGACTTGAATGGTAAAACGATTGCAGTTCTGGGACTTGCATTCAAGCCAGACACTGACGACATGAGAGATGCACCATCGCTTGTAATTATCCCCGAACTACTCTCAGCAGGCGCCACTGTCAAGACTTTTGATCCGATTGCCCAAGAGAATGCTAAGAAAATTCTTAAAGCCCATGAGGGAATCACGTTTACTGATGATGCATATGCGGCTGTTAAGGATGCTGACTTATTGATGGTTTTGACAGAGTGGAATGAATTTAAAGAGATTGATCTCTCTAAGGTAAAAGAGCTAATGACCGGTAAATCAATTATTGATGGTCGAAATATCTATGATCCTCAGATCGTTAAGGAAATCGGTTTTGATTATAAAGGCGTTGGAAGATAAACCTTCTTTTGTAAAATGAAAAAAGTTCTCATAACTGGCATCTCCGGCTTTGCTGGTAAGCACCTCGCCTCACTTCTCGTACAAAATCCTGTGCTCCAAATCCATGGAACATTTCACTCCGCTGGATCTGATGCAAAGTTAGCAGAATTGAAAGATAGGGTTACGCTTTCTCAGGTTGATCTCTCCAACAAGGAAGAAGTTGAGGCATTAATTAGCTCTATATCTCCAGAACAGGTATATCATTTAGCTGCACAGACATCGCCATCTGAGAGCTTGAAGAATCCCGCGGAAACACTTAGCACAAATACACTTTCGCAACTGTATCTATTAGAGGCGCTTGATGCCCTGCCAAATCATCCAAGAATTGTGACTGTTACATCATCTGAAATCTATGGAAAAGTAGCCTTTTCAGACTTGCCAGTCAATGAGTCCACCACATTTAGGCCAATTAGCCCATATGCCGTCTCAAAAATCACACAGGATTATTTGTCTTACTATTATTTCTTAGTTAAGAAAATGAATATTATTAGAGCAAGACCATTTAATCATACTGGATCAGGCCAGGAAAAATTTGTTGTGCCAGCCTTTGCGCGTCAAATTGCTCAAATTGAAAAGGGAGTAAGTACATCAAGTGTTGTGAGAGTTGGTAATCTCGCAGCAAAAAAAGATTTTTCAGATGTCCGAGATATTGTGCGAGGGTATGCATTGTTAATGGAAAAGGGAATTCCTGGTGAAGCATATAATTTAGGATCTGGGAAATCAGTCTCCATTCAATGGATGCTCGACACTCTTCTTTCTTTCTCTGATAAGCAGATAGAAGTTGAGATTGATCAGGCATTATTTAGACCGCTTGATATAGAGGATATTTATGCTGATAACACTAGAATCACAAATGATACAGGCTGGAAGCCAGAGATTTCTCTAGAAAAAACATTGAAAGACGTGCTAGACTATTTTAGAGAAGTTGTATAGAATTGATTAAATAAATGGCAAAAAAAGCGCTTATTACTGGGATAACTGGACAAGATGGTTCATATCTTGCAGAATTTCTACTTGAGAAAGGCTATGAAGTTTACGGTTTCGTTAGGCGCTTGAGTACTCCTAATATTGGGAATATTGCACACATTCAAGACAGGGTAGAGCTTCTGTCAGGCGATCTTCTTGATCAGGGGTCAGTAGTTGATGCGCTTCGTGCTTCACAGGCTGATGAGGTTTATAACTTAGCGGCTCAATCATTTGTGAAGACATCTTGGGAGCAGCCTGTTCTTACCGGTGAGTTCACGGGAATTGCTGTAACTCGCGTGCTCGAAGCAATTAGGCAAGTTAATAAAGATATCCGATTCTATCAGGCTTCTTCTTCGGAGATGTTTGGAAAAGTTACAGAAACTCCACAAAAAGAGACGACTAGATTCTATCCTCGAAGTCCATATGGTGTTGCAAAAGCATACGGTCACTACATTACTGTAAATTATCGAGAGAGTTATGACATGTTTGCTTGCTCGGGAATCCTTTTTAATCACGAATCACCACGCCGTGGTATCGAGTTTGTGACTAGAAAAATAACTCATGCAGTGGCTAGGATCTCGCTTGGTCTTCAGGACTCACTTCTCCTTGGCAACCTTGATTCAAAGAGGGATTGGGGGTACTCAAAAGATTATGTAGAGGCAATGTGGCTTATGCTTCAGCAAGATAAAGCTGACGACTTTGTTATTGCAACAGGTGAGACACACAGTGTCGAAGAGTTCGTAAAGAAAGCATTTGAAGTAGTTGGAATTTCTAATTGGCAGGATTATGTGCAGTCGAATAATGCCAAGTTCAATCGTCCAGCAGAAGTCGATTTCCTGATTGGCGATTATAGTAAGGCTGAGAAGGTTCTCGGCTGGAAGCCTAAGACTTCATTTTCAGAGCTTGTTGAAATGATGGTTAAAAATGATATAGAACTTGAAAAAAGTCTCCATCATCGTGGCTAGTCCCTTCTTTTGCCGTTCTTTTCCTGGTACAATTATTCTATGAAGACAGTCCTTGTTGTTGGTGGTGCTGGTTTTTTGGGATCTCATTTATGTGACGCGTTACTTAAGAAGGAGTACAGCGTTGTCTGTGTCGACAACCTTCTCACTGGGTCTGAAAAAAATATTGAGCATCTAAAGGATGAGAGTAGATTTACCTTTCTCAATCACAATGTGATTGAACCACTTCACTTTGGGGGAGAGATAGATGCGATCTTTCATTTGGCCTCTCCAGCCTCTCCAAATCATCATAGCCACTTAAGTTACCATGCTCTTCCTATGGAGACTATGCTCGTAAATACTCAAGGAACACGATTTCTTTTAGAGCTAGCTAAAGAGAAAAATGCTAAATTTCTCTACGCTTCAACCTCTGAGGCATATGGCGATCCACTAGTACATCCACAGGTGGAGGAGTACAGAGGCAATGTCTCAACTATAGGGCCACGCTCAGTCTATGATGAAGCAAAGCGATTTGGCGAGACTATAACTGCATATTATGCAAGGTCAGAGGATGTAGACTCGAGAATAGTGCGTATCTTTAATACTTATGGCCCACGAATGGCTAGTGATGATGGGCGTATGGTTATAGTTTTTGCAAAGCAAGCACTCTCGAATGAAGACATAACGCTCTTTGGTGATGGATCTCAGACGAGGTCACTGTGTTTTGTCTCGGATCTGGTTGATGGATTGATAAAATTAATGTTCACATCTGGCACTAGAGGCGAAGTTGTAAATTTAGGATCATCAAGTGAGCACACAATATTAGAGTATGCTACTCTAATTAAGAAGCTTATTGGATCGACAAGTAGGATAGTTACATCAGAAAAATTGCCTGAAGACGACCCATTACGACGACGTCCAGATATTACAAAAGCGAAAAAGCTTTTAAATTGGGAGCCGGTTGTTCCACTTGAAGATGGACTGAGAGAATTAATAGCTTATTGTAAGCAGTTATGAAAATAGTAGTAATAATTCCAACATATAATGAAAAGGAGAACATCGAGAAGATGTTGCCTCATCTGGAGAGTGAAGTATTTCCTCACATTAAAGATCATGAGATGTTTATTCTTGTTGCAGATGATGCATCTCCCGATGGAACAGCAGAAGTTGTAAAGACAGCTATGAAGAAGTGGAGGAATATTGAGTTACTAAATGGCTCAAAGAAGGGTCTTGGTGCTGCATATGTCCGAGCAATGCATTATGCAATGGATGAGATGAAAGCAGATGCAGTAATTGAGTTTGATGCAGATTTTCAGCATGATCCCAAAGGCATACGGGATCTAGTCGAAGCAATGGATAAGGGGTATGACTATGTAATCGGCAGTCGATATATTAAAGGTGGTCAGATACCAAAAGAATGGGGAATTCACAGAAAATTCATGAGCTTTTTTGGTGGATTATTTGCGAGAATTGTCCTACTTCACTTCAATGTTCATGATATGACATCAGGCTTTAAGTTAACAAAGACATCGATACTAAGTCAGATTGATATTGATCACCTCTATTCAAAATATTATGCATATAAGATTCAGATTCTCCATGACCTGCTTCTCAAAAAAGCGAAGATGACAGAGGTCCCCGTCATTTTTTATGAGAGAGTCAGGGGCTCTAGTAAGATCGAGCAAAAAGATCTTTTTGACTCATTTTATGTTGTGGTAAGGCTTCGACTGCGAGACTCAAAAAAATTTATTAAGTTTTTAATGGTTGGAGGTTTTGGATTTATTTTGAACGCTTTGATCTTGCGGCTCCTTGTTGATGGAGGAGGATGGCATCCTGCGTCTGCAAATTTGGTAGGTGCTGCTGCAGCAATTTTCTCCAATTACAACTTCAATAATTTGTGGACATTTAAGGAGCGACGGGCAAAAACAATTTTCCAGTACTTTTTAAAAATGCTCCAATTTTATCTCACTTCATCAATTGGAGTTATTCTTATTCAGACAGGAACGATTTTCGTTGGAACACATTTGGTCGGGCAAGAGCATTATTTCCAGTTCTTTATCCTAGGCACATTCTTCCTCTTGATTTGGAATTTCACCCTCTATAATAAGATCATTTGGAGAAAGAAATAATCTCGCTTATGTGGAAAAGAATATCCTCTCATCTGCCAGAAAGAAGAGTCCTTTTTGTTCTTCTTGCAATACTAGTGCTCGCTTCATTCCTTCGACTATACAGGATATCAGATTATATGACGTTCTTGGGCGATGAGGGTAGAGATGTATTGGTTGCAAAGCACATTCTTGAAGGTGAGCTGACATTTCTTGGGCCTCGCGCCTCAGCTGGAGACTTCTACCTTGGTCCTATTTATTACTACTTTATGGCTCCGTTTCTTTTTCTTTTCAATCTTAATCCAGTCGGTCCTGCGGTTATGATTGCTCTTTTTGGAATAGCTACAGTCTTTCTTGTCTATTACGTGACATCAAAGCTTGTTAACACAACAGGTGGACTTGTCGCAGCAGGTCTGTATGCTGTTTCTCCATTGGTGATTGTCTATTCGCGCTCTTCATGGAATCCAAACCTTATGCCACCGGTCACAATTTCCATGCTTTACCTTCTCTACCTTGCAGTTAAGTCTCCTAGTTGGAAAAAATATATTGGAGTAGGATTGTTGTTTGGAATCGCCTTACAACTTCATTATCTTGAGTTATTCGTCGCTATCATCATCGTGTTATTCACATTTCTTGGTAGGTATTTAGTTCAAAAAAAATCAATTATAAAAGAATCACTCGTAGCATATGGGCAGATGCTCGTTGGATTCCTCATTACTTTTTCACCTTTTATTGCCTTTGAAGTTAAGAATCACTTTCCTAATACACAGACCATTTTTGGCTTTGTTTTCTCTACGAGTGCACAGGCACAAGGAACGACATCTCATGAGCCGTTTTTGAATATAGTTAAGGATGTACTTTTTAGACTTTTTGGAAGACTACTCCTGAGTTTTCCTACTAATGATCACATGTATAAATTCACTGATACTGAGTTATCGTTGTGGGGAGCAGGTGTTATTATTTTATGCATTGTTTCAATCTTTTTCATATATCGCATTAAAGACAATGTAACGAAATTATTTCTTCTACTTTGGTTAGTGTGTGGAGTTGCCCTTTTTGGATTTTATAAAAAGCCAATCTATGATTATTATTTTGAGTTCATGTTCCCATTGCCATTTATTCTTTATGGGAATATTGCGGCTCAAGCGATAAAAAAGTCAGTAAACTGGATTATTAAGTATTTTGTCGTTGGTATTACTATATTTTTATTTGTACTCAATCTCTATGGAATGCCTTTTAAATTCGAGCCAAACAGACAGAAAGATCAGGTAAAGTCGATTGCAGACTTTGTGCTTTCCAAGACTGATAATAAGCCATACAACTTTGCATTAATTACCCCTGGAAATTCTGACCATGGGTATAGATATTTCTTTGAAGCTGCTGGGCGAAAGCCTGTTGGTATAGAAAATCAAATTAATGATCCCAAAAGGACAACGGTAACTGACCAACTTCTTGTTGTCTGTGAAGATGTGGGGTGTCTTCCGCTAGGGAATCCACTATTTGAAGTAGCCGGATTTGGTAGGGCAGAAATAGCAGGCGAATGGAATGTCTCAGTTGTAAAAGTTTATAAGCTAGTTCATTATGAAGGTAACAACTGAGGGTATTTACGAGTATGTTGAGGAAGGGAATTCATTCATAGCTCAACTTTGCCCAGTATGTAAAAGTCCTATAGGTGTAATGCCTGGTAGTCGAGATGCAGTTTGCCATATCTGTGGGTACAAAGATCCGTGTTGTGAATAGTTATGGAAGGAGGTGATTTCATGTATGAAAGGTTTTTTAACATTTGTTCGTGAGCAAGGAGTTGTCGGGCTTGCAGTTGGCTTTATTCTAGGTGGATCTGTTTCAAAAGTTGTTACATCGATTGTGACTGATTTGATCAATCCCTTTATTGGTATTATTCTTGGGTCAACAAAAGGGCTCGAGGGTGCTTATTTGAGTATTGCCGGTGCGCATATAAAGTACGGTCATTTCTTGAGTGTACTGATTGATTTTATTATCGTTGCTTTAGTTGTTTATGTTCTGGTGAAGGCAATGAAGTTTGACAGATTAGATAAAAAGAAGGAATAACTACGAGATGTAAAGATCTGAAAGGACGTCTGTCACGTCCTTTCTAGGTCTTGCGGGAGCATACTCTCTCCCGTAAAGGATGAGGAGATGGGGGAACTCAATCCATCTATCTTTTGGAACAATCTTCATGAGATCTTCTTCGATTTTCTCAGGTTTGTCAGATGAACTCAGGCCAAGCCTTCCACATGCACGAATAACATGTGTATCTACCACAATCCCTTCTGATTTATGGAATGCGTCTCCAAGCACTACATTGGCTGTTTTTCTTGCGACACCAGGAAGAGCATCTAGCTCCTCCATAGTATCTGGAACTTCTCCTGCATGATTTGCTACGATTTGCTCGGCAGCTGCTTTAATATTCTTAGATTTATTTCCATGAAATGTGACTTTCTTGATCATCTCGTCTATTTCCTCAACTGATGCCTTTGCAAGTTCTTTTGGCGATGGATATTTTTCAAAAAATAAAGGAGTGACAGAATTTATTAGCTTGTCAGTGCACTGCGCAGAAAGTATTGTCGCAATGAGAAGTTCATAAGGATTTTTAAAATCTAAAGCGGTTCTAGGGCTTGGATAAATCTTGATGAGTCTTTTATAGACCTCGTCAGCTTTTTGCTCTGATGTCATGATACATTTCTACAATAAGCAAACGCATAATGCAAGATAATTATATCGAGCATTAGCTTTTTAAAGCTCTGTACATTTCTTGATCAATAAAAAACCCCTGCTCAAGGAGCAAGGGTAATTTATTTTTGTTTCTTGAAAATTCTTAAGGAACTTTCAAGAAGAGAACAGCATTACTTAGCTTTACCAATTCTGTACATTCCTGTACCACAAACTGGACACTTTCCTTTCATAGCTGGTTTACCATTCTTCATGGTAACTGGCTCTGCATTAGGATCGTCGCGCTTTTCTCTGCATTTAACACAATACATACTTGCCATAGGATAACTCACCTCCCCTCTCTTCCCGGGCAGCGAGAAGGTGAACCCTCCGCAATTGCTCTGGGATACAAAGTAAAAATAGTGAGTGTGTGTTGCATAGAATTGAGCCTAGACGGATCTTATGAAAAAGAATATCACAAGCTCAACGAGAATGATAGCTCCTGTGATCAGAGCTGTGTGGATGAGGTCTTTACCCACATAGGAATAATCGTTGGTGTGGATCGATGTAATGCCTGCTATTGAGGATGAATTAGGTAGATTTCCTTTAGAATTTGTAGGTGCTGAGTAGGAGAATGTTCCTGATGAAGATAGGCTAGCGCTGTGTGGGCGCAAGTCACTTGAAATCTTTTCCTGGCGAGTTTTTCTCTTTTTTGCCATTCTAGTAGCCTAGGTTACACTATTGACATTGAGGCTGTCAAGAGGCTAAGATGGCCATATGTTCCCTCTCATTTTGGCCGCTATTGTTCTTCTTGTGATCTGGTCTATTGCCCTTACAATTATCCTTTTTCGCACCAAGAGCCACTATGATCTTTTAGTCAAAGATACTACCGGAGCAGATCTTACGACTATTCTTCAAGCAATCGTAAAAGAAATGCAGGGAATGAAAAAGGATATTGCATTGCTTAAGGATCAATGTGTTAGAATTGAAAAAGAAGGTCAATTTCACATACAGAAAATTGGTCTTCTTCGCTTTAATCCATTTAAAGATACAGGTGGTGATCAAAGCTTTATAATCTCGATGCTGGATTCATTTGATACTGGTATCGTTATATCGGGGTTATATTCGAGGTCAGGGACCAGATGGTATGCAAAAAAAGTAGAAAAGGGAACAGGGGTCGAGCATGAGCTCTCAATAGAAGAAAAGAAAGCTATCGAAACCGCAAAGCCCATAAAAAAGTAAGCTATGAAAAATAACAAACTGCTCATTATTCTTGGATGTTTAGGTGTTTATCTCCTCACTGCAGGTGCTTCCTATATGTATTTCTCAAATCAGTCATCGGCATCATCTACTGTGATCACCGGTAAAGTTGACAATGACTACGGCGCACTTGCCTTTGATGATGGAAAACCAAAAACTGAAAGTTGCCCACTTAATGGAGTTAAGTATTCAAAAGATCAGGAGAAGTGGTGGCAGACACATAGGCCACTTGGTGTCATGATCGAAAATTCAGTTGATGCTCGACCTCAGTCAGGTCTTTCATTTGCTGATGTGGTTTATGAGGCAGTTGCAGAGGGTGGTATCACTAGATTCTTATCTGTTTTTTACTGTCAGGATGCGGGATTTGTTGGACCAGTTCGATCAGCAAGAACATATTTTCTTGATTTTATCTCTGAGTATGGTGCATTCCCACTTTATGCTCATGTAGGTGGTGCAAATACGCCTGGAAAAGCAAATGCGTTAGGTCAGATTGTTGACTATGGATGGAGTGTTTATAACGATTTGAATCAGTTCTCAATTGGATTTCCAACATTTAAGAGAGATGAGAGTAGACTTGGCAGATCAGTAGCCACAGAGCACACTATGTACTCAACAACGCGTGCGCTTTGGGATGTCGGGAAAGATCGAGGACTTACCAACAAAGATGAAGATGGTGCTAGTTGGGATGAGTCATTTGTTGAGTACACCTTTAAAAATGATGCGTCAGTTTCAGAGCGCGGGAAAAGTCAGATTGTTGATGTTGATTTCTGGACGAGTCAACCTAACTTCTCAGTTGAGTGGGTGTATGATCCAGCAACAAATCTTTATATGAGAAGTGTTGGCGGAGATAAGCATCTTGATAATAATACAAAGAAACAATTATCTGCAAAGAACGTTGTAATTCTCTATATGTCAGAAGCTAGAGCTAATGATGGATATGAAGGCAATCTTCATTTGCTTTACGGAACAAAAGGTACAGGTGACGCGGTTATATTTCAAGATGGTAAGCAAATTAAAGGTGAATGGAGCAAGGATGATCGTGAATCTCGGACTCTTCTCACAGATGCTTCTGGCAAAAAAATCTCATTTAATCGCGGTGTGATATGGTTTCAGATCGTCCCCGATGATAGTCCTATTAGCGTGAAGTAAGAGTAGGTATTGTATCCAGATAAGAGATTTCCCGTTGCAAGAGTAGGATCTTTGTTATATAGTATAGCGACATTGTCCGCCTATGTTTTCTGATCTCATTACATCCAAGTCTCGCACAAATCTTCTGAATGTTTTTCTTGCTCAACCTTATGAAATGTATCATGTTCGTGAGTGTGTGAGGCGCACAGGGGATGAGATCAATGCAGTTAGGCGAGAGTTGCTCTATCTTGAAAAGCATGGGATTTTAGAGAAAGAGCAGAGAGCAAATAGAGTGTATTATTCATTGGACAAGACATACCCTTATTACTTTGATTTGCTTGCAATGGGGGTAAAGACGATTGGACTTGGGAGTGAGGTATTGAAAAATAGAGTTAAGCTTGGCAAGATAAAGTATGCGATGTTTTCTACTCGATTTGTGAGACGAACAAAGAAAAGTCCAGACGATGTTGATTTTATAGTAATTGGTGAAGTGGTATTACCAGAATTAGCAGCACTTGTAAGAACTGAGGAGCAAAGACTTGAGAGAGAGATTAACTATACAGCTATGACCGAAGATGAATTTAAATTTAGAAAAACACGAAATGATCCGTTTATTTCGACAATTCTTGTCAGTGGAAGAGTAATGTTGGTAGGAGATGAGGAAGGGCTACTAGCATGAGATCTCGACCATCAGGTTTTTTAGTCCTCGTAATTATCTTCGTTACAGTTATCTGCTTCTTGATTAATGTTCCAGACTCTTACAAATTTCAAGTGCGAGAGATCAAATTAGTCAACATGAACACGCTTCTCTCACCTCTTGGGCTTTCCCAGAGTGTTGATTTTAGAAAAGGGCTTGATCTTGAAGGTGGCACAAGTATTACACTTCAAGCAGATATGAAAGACGTGCCAAGTGCATCTCGTAAAGATGCGCTTGAGTCTGCCAAAGAGGTCATAGAGCGAAGGATTAACTATTTCGGCGTATCTGAGCCTGTCATTCAGACATCTCTAGCGAACAACAATTATAGAATTATCGTTGAGATCCCAGGCATCACAGATGTAAATCAAGCAGTTGCTCTTGTGGGTAAGACGGCTCAGCTATCATTCTGGGAGTCAGGAGAGGCATCAGGATCTGCACAGCAGGCATCTGCATCTGCACTTCCAATAGGCGTAGCTGAGATTTTGGGACCTGGCGCAAAGCCTACTTCGCTTACGGGGAGTGATCTTAAGAAGGCAGCAGTAACATTTAATCCAAATACAGGCGAGCCACAGGTCGATCTTTCATTTACATCAGGTGGAGCGAAGAAGTTCGGAGATATTACAAAGCGAAACGTTGGTAAGATAGTCGGAATTGTCCTTGATAATACGCTAATTCAGTATCCAAGAGTTAATCAGCCTATTTTGACAGGTAATGCACAGATCACAGGTGGATTTAATGTTGAGCAGGCTAAGGCACTTCAAATTCAACTCAATGCAGGAGCACTTCCTGTGTCTCTTGAAGTTCTAGCACAGCGAGCAATTGGTGCCAGCCTCGGAGATGAGACACTGCAGAAGAGCGTTATAGCAGGTTTAATTGGTTTTCTTGCCATCACCATATTCATGATTGGACTTTATGGAAGACTCGGAGCAATCGCCTCGCTTGCGTTAGTCGTTTATACGTTGATTAACCTCACAATTTATAGATTAGTTCCAATTACGCTTACACTTGCTGGGATTGCTGGCTTTATTTTATCAATTGGCATTGCGGTTGATGCTAATATTTTAATTTTTGAGAGAATACGGGAGGAAGTAAGAAAAGGTAAATCTATTCACGCTTCAATAGATATTGGATTTTCAAGAGCATGGGCATCAATTCGAGACTCAAATATCGCAAGTCTTATTACAAGTGCAATACTGATGATCATGGCTACGGGAATCGTGCGAGGATTTGCGCTGACATTGGCAATTGGAGTTTTGGTATCATTGTTCTCTGCAGTTGTTGTGACCAAAACATTATTAAGAATTGTTTATAAATAATTTATGTTAGATATAATAGGTAAAAAGAATATTTATTTTTTAATTTCACTGATCGTGATCATCCCGGGTCTCGTATCTCTCTTTATTTTTGGACTGAGACTTTCGATTGAATTTACTGGAGGATCAAGGCTTACTCTTGTTTATCCAAAGACAGTTGATCAGAAGTTAGTACAGGATATTAGATCTACATTTGAAGAAGCTATGGTTGAAGTCTCTTCTATCTCGCCGGCAAAAACATCTGTAATTGTCCGCACAGCACCAATGACCCAGAAACAAGATATTCAGATCACGGACGCTTTAAGGGAGAAGACAGGTCAATTTACTCAGGCAGATTTTGATACGGTTGGACCAGTCATTGGTCAGGAGACAACAAACAAAGCAGTGCTGGCAGTACTCTTTGCCTCAATCTTGATCGTTATTTATATCGCAATGTCATTTAGGAAAGTTCCAAGACCTGCAAGTAGTTGGAGATTTGGAGTTTGTGCTATCCTAGCTGTCTTGCATGATGCATTAGTGCTCATTGGTATTTTCTCTCTGCTTGGACACTTCCTTCATGTTGAAGTAGATAGCCTTTTTATTACAGCTGTATTAACTGTTATTGGGTTCTCGGTTCATGATACTATCGTAGTTTTTGATCGTATCCGTGAAAATCTCCTAAAAACGAGCGGGATTCCCTTCCCACAGCTTGTAAATAATTCTATTCTTCAGACGATCACACGCTCACTCAATACTTCACTTACAGCTATTATTGTGCTCGTAACGTTACTTATTTTTGGAGGGGAAAGTGTGAGATGGTTCGTCGTAGCACTTCTTATTGGAATTATCAGTGGAACTTACTCAAGCATTTTTAATGCTGCACCACTTCTTGTCACCTGGCAGGAATGGGATCTTAAGAGAAAGAAGAGCATTACTTCAAAATAAATTCAGGCCTATTCAATTTTATCCATTCAGCGAATTCATTATATAGAGGTGACGACTCAAGAACACTAGGATCATCCTCAAGTTTTTTAGCAATAGTTACCCCATCATCTGACATTGAAATTATTTCCTGAGCTGGAAGCGCTTTTCCCTGTTTCTTTGTTAAAATTGTACCAATGTGATCGGCTGTAAAAAACTGTGGACCATTATGATCGATAAAACAGATAGTGTCATGAAGAATTACCTCTCGATTATTTTTTCCTTCCATAAGCCTAAGAAGATCATCAGTTGTTAGCCAATTATTTATGTAGTGCATAAATGGACCAGGAAAGCCATTTAATGCGGTTATGGCCCATGAATGATCAGAGATGAATAGTGGCTGTTTTAATACTGTAAAAGCAGACTCTGCTTTTTTAATTGAAATCTCTTTAAAATCTTCTGATTGAACCTCGTCAATATTTAATCCTTGAGAAGTAAAATCAATCCTGTGTGGAGAAAGAAATTTATTTGCAATTTCAATTTTACTTGCATTGGAAGTTACAAAAATTAAAGACATTTTAAGATGAGAGGATTTCGCGAACAATTTTACTAACTAGGCTGCCATCAGCCTTGCCTTTCGTCTGGGGACTTAGGGCTCCCATGACTTTACCCATGTCTGAAGCACTTGATGCTCCAGTATCAGTAATCGTTTTTGCTACTAGTGTACGTATTTCCTCCTCAGTCATTTGTGCTGGAAGGTACTTGCTGATCATGTCGAGTTCTTGCTGCTCTTTCTCCGCTAGCTCTGGTCTACCGCCTGTTGTGAACTGCTCAATTGAGTCTCTACGCTGCTTTGCTTGAGCCTGAATCACATTCATCACATCTTCGTCGGTAGCAGTGTATCCTGCTCCTCCCTTATTTATTTCATAGTACTGGACTGCTGAAATGATCATGCGAAGAACTGAAGTCTGTTCAGTGTCCCTTGCGAGCATAGAGGCTTTGAGATCGTCTTTTAGTTGTTGTAATGACATAGTAATTGCAGTGTAGCATACTTATGCTCATTTAATAAAGTTTAGTTACACCGTTTCTGAGAACTTTTTTAAAGCTAGACCTAAGAAGAAGCAGTCCAAGAGTTAGATAGACGATGTTAAGTCCAAGGCCAATAAAGAACTTATTACTGTCAAAGTGGCCTGTTGCAACCACTTCCCGCATGCCTTCAAATACGTAACTTGTAGGCAGAAAATGAGCGATAGTTTGAGCCCAATCCGGTAATATTGTGATGGGATAATAGATCGCAGAGAATGGTGCGAAAATCCATGGCATACTCCATGCAAGTGTTTGTACTTTAGTTCCAAAGCGCATGACTATGCTTGCAATAATAAATCCAACCCACCACCCCGACAACAGAAGTATAAAGGCAAAAGGCAGGAGGCTGAATCCATAGACAAAAATACTGGTTTTATACAGAATCAGCGCAATACCTGAGGCAAATAGGAAGCTCATGATGCCCTTTGTAATACCCATGAAAAGCCATGCTGATACCCATTCAGAAAACTTAAGTGGAGTTATGAAGATATTAATCATATTTCTATTCCAGAGTTCCTCAAGAAGTCCAATTGAGATTTCATACTGTGCTCTCCAAAAAATGATCCAGAATACAATTCCTGAGACAATAATCAGCAGTATATTAGTGTCCCCACCTGAGGTCTGCTTGATATATGCGCTTGTAAGACCCCAGAGAAGGAGGTCTAAAAGTGGCCAATAGAAAGCATCTGACATCTTGTCATAGCTGTGACGAAATGCAAATAAATGCCTAAGAATTATTCCAAAAATTCGGTGTAATTTCATATTAGTTTTTTTGACTTTTGCAAAAAATAATCTTCAAGCGATGGTTTGTCGATGCTAATTTCTTCAAAGAGAATATTATTCTCTGATAATTCTCTCAAGAATTCTGCAATCTCTTTTTCCTTTACATCTATTCTCAATTTGTTTTTACCTACTTCTATATACGACAACTTTTTTGAGATGCAGTGACTAATAAGGGCTTTGCTATTTTTCTGTGAGAATAGTTCGACGTGACATAGTTCAATTGAGCGAGCCAACTTCTCTGGAGTATCATTTGCAATTATTTCTCCATGATTAATAAAGAGGACTCTGTCACAGAGTTCCTCTACTTCAGACATATTGTGAGAGGTGAAGAGAATTGAAAGCGAGTATTTCTTTCGCTCACTTTGAATAAAATCTCTAATGTACAAAGCTACATCAGGGTCAAGAGATGCGGTGGGCTCATCCAGAAGGAGTATTTTGGGAGAGTTAAGAAATGCTTTTGCTATGTTTACTCGCGTCATTTGCCCAGCAGAGAGCTGTCCGATACTTTTGTGCAAAATTTCTTCTAATCTAAATGTCTCAACAATTTCCTTAACCCTAGCCTTCCGATTTTTAATCGAATAGAGATATGATAGGTACGTTAAGTTTTCCCAAACTGTAAGATTCCAGGGAAGGTTGGTATAGGTTGATGAAAAGTTAACTTGCTCTAATATTTCTTCTCTGTTTGATTGAATATCTTTTCCAAAATAAGAAACCGATCCTGAAGTTGGCGTGAGCAACCCCATTAAAAGCTGTATGGTTGTTGTCTTTCCAGCTCCATTTGGCCCCAAAAATCCTAGTATCTCACCCTCCTTAACAGAAAAGGATATGTTATTAACTGCAGTAAAGCTCTTAGGTCCACTGCCATAGATTTTGACGAGATTTCTCACCTCAATTACTGATTTTTTCATAAAGATTATTTTGATTAAGCGCCAGAAATGAGGAGAGTAAATGACTAGAGGTTGCTAGTAATTTTTTGTGTTGTTCGTATCATGATAATAGATTGTGACAATTCTCCGCAGCTGTTGGCAACTCAGCTATAAATCATTATAGAAAGAAGGTCAAAGTTTTGCAAGCATCTTAGAGGACTTTATAAATTTTAGCAGTGTCAATTTGTTTAAAAAGAGTTATCCTTTTTTCTTTTTCAAGATTTGTAAGTGCATTTATAAATTCATCATGATTTGTGAGCCAGTGTCTTGTATCCCATTCAGTTGATGTATCAACGATGATGAATTCAGGATTGCCAGGCCATCGTAGCCAGTCGCACGTTGGATTGCCGCATGGTGAATCGTTACTGAAATTCTTTTTCTCGGGCCATAATGTAAAAATATTCTCTCTATGATTAATATGGGGAGTAATATTGTTTTGTGATGCTACAGCGGCAGTTTCTGGTAGTTCCGGTAGAATTTTTTCAATATTTATTGCTCCAATAGGTTTAGTCCAGAACCAACTCTTTGCAAAGTAGCTAAGTGGTAAATGAAGAATGTATTGCATTCCTAATGCAAAGAGTAGGATATATGCACCAGTTATCCAATGATTCAATTTTTTAAATTTTACAATCGAGTAAATTGTGCCTAAGGCGAGAAGTGTTGCAAGTGTGACCCGGTAATGAAGAAAAATACTTTGGGCTGAGGTGACATAGTCACTTCCTAGGACAAAATAATGCCCCATATCTGCTAGAACAGGAATGACAAAAAGTGGTGCGAGTAGGGGGAGAAAGCCAAACCACGCCAAAGAATAGATGATGACGTCTCTTTTTGCTGTGGTGTCATAAAAGTTTCTCAGATCTATATTTGAGAGGAGCCCGTTCTCATTTTGAAATCTATATCCATCCTTTGTGAAGTGGGGGAAATAAACATAGAAAATCAGGAGGATGTATCCAACTGATCCGCCCATGATATAGATAAGAGGTCTCCATTTTGTTTTGAGGTAATATATTCCAGCTAGTAGAAATGTGAGGAGGGCTATATCCTCCTTGCAGGAAAGTAATAGGATGAAAAAGATCGTCATCCATTTTGTATCTTTCTTTTCAATAAAGTAGATAAACCATGGGAGAAATGATGCTGCAAAAACCAGACTATGTACATCAGCCCAGATGGCATTTTGAATTCCATAAAAAAGGAGGAAGCTAATTAATATGGAATAGGAGAGAACAGGCTTGAGCTTCTTCATCTTTGCGATAAAGAAAATAGGTAGTGCAGAGAAGCTAATTGCAAATGCCTGAAGAGCAATAAGAATTCTTACATCATTTGCTATCCAATAAATGGGCGATATAAGTCCATAAATTATTTCAACATGATCAGTAAATAGCGAGGTGAATGCATAGGCATGAGGTGTCGATATTGGATTTTTGAATTGACTCATCAGCCATATTCCTTGATCGCTGACTGCGAGGTCATATCCAGAGAGAAAGTGGTCATGCTTAACAATTGAGAGCATAGAGTATGCAATGGCAAAAAGGAGACAAATAGCATACGGCAAATAGCGTATGACAAATTGTAGTATGGGATTGTTTCTAAGAATCATACAAGTTCTTTAACTCTCGTGAGTAGGAATTCACGCGTATTTTTTGAAAGATCCTCATCAACCTCCTCAAAAAGTTTTTGAAGAAGATCGCCCACTTCTCGACCCGGCTTTATTCCTAATTCAGACATAAGATCATTGCCATCAACTGCAAGATCTTTTGTGGAGAATGGTAGCGGTGCGAGCTGTACTTCGACTCTTTTTTTAAAGAGAGTCAATCTCCAACTTTCGGCTGTTTGAGTTCCTCCTCCAAGCCGATCTCCAATTCTCAGATCCATCATGTCTTTTACATTCTCAACTCCAATTCTTCGTATAAATCTTCTGACTGCACTGTCTGTGATATGTTCGTCAACTGTGAACATATGCCACCGAATTAATTTGGCAACTTTCTCCCGATCTCTTCTTGAGAATCGGAGTCTATCACATATTTCATACGCCATCTTACTCCCAACAATCTCGTGATTATGAAAAATAACAAGCCCATCACGATCTGGCGTGGCGACTCTTGGCTTGCCAACATCATGAATGAGTGTTGCAAATCTCACCAACGGGTCTTTTGATGGGCAAAACTTTAAAGAGAATACGTTATGTTCAAAAACGTCCGTTGTATGATGTCTGCCGGGGCGTTTTTGCGATATGCCGACACCCTCTAGTAATTCTGGGAGGATAAATGTGAGGATCCCTGTATTTTTGAGTATCATTATTCCCTCAAAAGGATAATCGCTCCCCAGTATTTTCATAAATTCATCTCGAATTCTTTCCTGGGATATATTTTTAATAAGAGTTGCATCATTTGTGACAGCTGAAAGTGTATCTTCCTCAATAGTGAATGAGAGTTGTGTTGCAAATCTAATTGCCCGCATGAGTCGTAGCGCATCTTCCTTAAAGCGTTCATTTGGATCGCCAACTGCGCGAATGAGTTTGGCATCAAGATCCTTTCTACCATTATATGGGTCGATAATTGAATCGCTCGTTACGTCCAATGGACGAATATTTCTTGGCTGAAGTTCAAGTGCCATGGCATTAATAGTAAAATCTCTTCTTGAGAGATCTTCCTCAATTGTCTTGCCCCAGGACACCTTATCTGGATGTCGATTGTTCGCATAGCCCTCCTCAGTTCTAAATGTGGTAATTTCAACAACTATTTTCTCCTGATTAAACATGAGGGGAATCCCCACAGTTCCGAATACGTTGTCATAGAATCCCTCAGGGAAAAGCGAAAGGATTTGCTCTGGAGTTGCATTGGTGGTTAGATCCCAATCCTTGACTTGCTTTTCAAGTAAGATATTACGTAGAGAGCCACCGACAAGGAACAGCGTGAAGTTATTCTCAGAGAATTTTAGGGCAATGTCATTAATGAATTCTGGAATTGTTATTTGCATAGTATTTGATTCATAATGGGGCTTGTAATAGTATAGCAAAACTATATTTATGTAACTTATGAATATTAGTGAAAAGAAATGGATTGTTAGTGATTCGACTACATATAGCGATCCTGATTCAGTCGTAAATGCTCTCTTAGCTACCAGGGGAATAGATGATAAAAGTAAGCAATCATTTCTCAAACCTATGCTATCAAGCCTCACTCTTGAGTCAGTAGGGATAGATAGTCAGGGAGTAAGAAAGGCAATAAAGCGGATTAAGATTGCCATTGATAAAAAAGAGCAAATTATTGTCTATGGGGATTATGATGTTGATGGCATAACTGGCGCTGCGATACTTTGGGAGACTTTGTATGCACTTGGTGGAAATGTCCTGCCATACATTCCTCACCGAGTGGATGAGGGATATGGCCTGTCAGAGAAGGGAATACAGAACCTACTTGCTTCTACTCCTCCTAAGCTCATCATTACAGTAGATAATGGTATAGTCGCACATACCGCTGTGGATTTTGCAAAAAAGCATGGAATTGATGTAATCATTACTGACCACCATGTGGTTGATGGAGATCGTGCACTTCCAGATGCGCATTCATTTGTTCATACAACTAAGCTTTGTGGCTCATCAGTTGCTTTGCTTTTCTCCAAAGAAATAAAGGATCAATTTGCAGATTCAGCCTCAGAATTCGATAAAGAGCACCTCATTCTTGCAGCCTTAGCAACGGTTGCTGATCTTGTCTCACTGACTCAGGAAAATAGAACTATTCTTATGGTGGGATTGAAATTGATTCGCTCCACAGAGCGGATTGGCCTTCGAGAACTACTCAAGATCTCAGGTCTTGAGGGTAAAGAAATTGGAGTTTACGAGATTGGTCATATCATCGCGCCTCGTCTCAATGCAGCTGGGAGAATAGAAAGTGGGATGGATAGTCTTCGCTTGCTTTGTACAAAAGATAGTAAAAAGGCCCAAGAACTGGCGAGTGCGCTTGATGAGGTCAATAAAAAAAGACAAATTCTCATGAAGGATTCAGCACTCCTTGCTATTGAGAGAGCGAGATCAATTCAGCAGGATAAGAAAATTATCATCGTGGATGAAGAAGAATTTGAAGAGGGAATAATCGGACTTGTGGCAGGTAAGCTGGTAGAAGAATTTTATAAGCCCTCTATTGCAATAGCTAAAAGGGCTGATGTAAGTAAGGGATCTGTTCGTTCAGTCAGTGGCGTAAATATAATCGAAATGCTTCGATTAAAATCTGATCTATTTATTAATGCAGGCGGGCACCCAATGGCTGCAGGATTTACTGTCAAAACAAGTAATATTGAAATAATGAAGAAAGTGCTTGAAAGTATTGCTGAAGAAATTGTAACGTTGGATCATCTGCTTCGTGCAATTAAGATTGATCTTTTTATACCACTCTCCTTTTCGCTAACTGAACTGTATGGTCAAATACAAGCACTTGCACCTTTTGGCATGGGCAACCCTGAGCCATTATTTTTAGCAAAGAACGTTATTATTCGTGATAAGCGGATTATCGGTAAAGATCAGACGCATGTGAGATTTGTATTGTCAGCAGATGAGATTTCAACGCCATTTGAAGCTATTGCATTCGGTATGGCAGAGAAGTCTGTTGGTATTGAAAAAGACGATACGATTGATATTGCCTACACCTTAGACACCAACACGTGGAATGATGTGACAAAGTTGCAGCTGAAACTAAGAGATTTTAGGCGAAGTTAATCGCTAGATGTGTATCCTATGATTTGATTACCTACTTGTCTTCCTCTTTGAACTTCCTCAACAATGCTCAGTTTATCGCCATAATGACTATCAGCGACTTGAAGGATATGTGCTAGTTGCTGCTCATGAGTTCGTTCCCCTGTTTTGTCCCCGTTTTCTCTTGCTAGGATATACGCATTTACTATTTGTGCATGTTGCTCTGCATGCCTAGTTAATTGGTCGGCAACGTCCATATGTGCGATTTCCCAGAGCGGAACTGATGCAGTTCGTGCAAGCTCAAGTGCAGCTGCTCGTTGCTCAGGGTTTTTCACAATAGCATGATATGCAGGTTTAATTTCTGTATGTGGTGTTTTTCTAAATTCGCTCATATTTTTCCAAAAAAAAATCTCCCAGTGAGGGAGATTGTGTATGCACGCATGACAATCTCCCGCTAGGAATAGCGATCGAACATGTGGCACGCGTTTTGAATTGAAGTTGTCATACGAAGGTCATTATAGACTCATTCTTTCGATCTTGTCAATAAAGGCATTTCAATGTATCATATGCGAAGCAAATTAAAATATGAATAGAACACTTATTAAAAATGTTATTGTTTCTGTCGGAGAGAAAGTTCTGCTTCAAGGATGGGTTGATACAAAAAGAGACCACGGCAAATTAACCTTCATAGACCTTCGAGATCGATCTGGAAAAGTTCAATGTGTCGGATTTGAGAAGATGAGTGATCTGACTATCCAATCAGCTGTTGAGTTAACTGGAACTGTGAAGGCTCGTCCTGAAAGAATGGTCAATAAAGAACTTCCAACAGGAACAGTTGAGATAGATGTTGAAGAATATACAGTTCTTGGTAAAGCAGAACCACTACCATTTGACATCGGCAAGAAAGAGTTAGATTTAGAGCTCCCCACATTACTCGATCATCGTGGTCTTACCTTAAGACATCCAAAGGTGCAGGCTATTTTTAAGGTTCAAGCAGTAATTATTGATTCATTTAGAGAGTTCATGAAGTCACAAGACTTTATGGAATTTCAAGCTCCCGCGATTACCCCTGCGGTTGCAGAAGGTGGATCAGAAGTTTTTGAAGTTGGATATTTCGAGCATAAGGCATATTTAACTCAGAGCCCACAGTTATATAAGCAAATAGTTATGAGTGCTTTTGAAAGAGTATTTAGCGTAAATAAGGTTTTTAGAGCAGAGCCTAGTATAACGACACGACACTTAACCGAGATAGTTTCACTTGATGCGGAGATGGCATTCATTAAGGATTGGAAGGACGTCCGAGATATGGCAGATCAAACGGTAAAATATATCTTTAAGCAATTGGAAGAAAAATGTCAGAATGAACTTGCGTTATTCGATGTAACTTTACCCACTGTAATTGAACAAACGCCTACAATGAGTCTTAAAGAAGCACAGGAAAAAATTTATGAAAATTCAAAGAGGGATGTTCGAAATGAAAAAGATCTTAATCCCGAAGACGAGCGCGAGATATGCGACATTGTAAAAAGAGAGACTGGTTCAGATCTTGTATTTATTTATGGGTATCCAACTAAGAAAAAACCATTTTATGTTTATCCAAATCCCGAAAATCCTGAAGTAAATGAAGGGATGGATCTTTTATGTAGAGGACTTGAATGGCTGTCTGGTGGACGAAGGGTAAATGATTATTCACAACTTTTAGATCAAGTTCGAGAGTGGGGAATGGACCCGGAGAAGATCAAACTATTCCTGGAAGCATTTAAGTATGGTGTCCCTCCTGAAGGTGGATTTGCATTTGGTGCAGAGAGAATTACGATGCAGGTATTGGGCTTGAAAAATGTGAGAGAAGCAGTTATGTTCCCACGAGACATGGAAAGAGTTGATTTCAGATTGTCCTCAACTGATAATACAGAGCAAAATAGCTGAGACAGTTATTTCTTGCTATACTACGTCAATGTCAGCTTCTCCTCATATCCACCGTGCAAAGAGCACACTTACGCATGTAGATAAGCATTCTCACCTTTATCTCCTGCCTATCATCCTCCTGGTCATTTACTTCATCCTCTCAAGTACGGTAGCGATATTTTCTAAAAGAGTTACCCTCCTTAAGCTTACGAATGCAACACAGAGTCAAAAGATTGTGTCATACCCATACTTTAGCAGGTCAATAGAGCCCTATCTTTCAGCGGAGTCTGCGATCATCATGGATAAAGATTCATACGCAGTTCTTTTTGAGAAGAATAGCCAGACTCGATTTTCAATGGCTTCAACTACAAAGGTTATGACTGCGCTAACCGCGCTTGATTACTATAAAGATACAGATATTCTTACTGCTAGAAGAAGTGAAGTCGAGGGAGTTAATGTTGGGCTGAAAATTGGTGAGAGAATGTATTTTAATGATGCGTTGTATGCGATGTTGTTACCTTCTGGAAATGATGTGGCCTATCTTTTTGCAGATAATTATCCTGGTGGTAAGGCAGAATTTCTCAAAGCAATGAATGAGAAGGCAAGATCTTTGCACCTTGAAAACACTCACTATGAAGACCCAGCAGGACTCAACGATGATGGCAACTATACGACAGCTCGGGACCTGGCTAGACTTGGAATGGCAGCAAGTGCTAATCCCGTACTAGCAAAAGTAATGGGGTCAAAATTTCAGTTCGTGACTGATGTGAGCAAGTCTCATAAATTTAATCTAACCAACTTGAATAAGCTGCTCGGTTCGTACGGAGTTATTGGTGGAAAGACTGGTTTTACTGAGGGGGCTGAGGGCGTTCTTATGACAATTGCAGACATTAAAGGAAGAAAATATATTGTTGTAGTAATGCGAAGTGAAGATAGATTCTTAGATACTCAACAGTTGTTAATGCCGCTACAGGAAAGTGTTGTTGAGTTTACTCCCGGAGTTTAATTCGCTTTATTGATCCACTCTGATTTGACCGCAGATACGTATGCGCTAAATCCATCCTTGCCTTCAAATACAAAAACTGGCATGACATATTCTTGCTTTGCGACACCAAGATAATATCCAAGGTAGACTTTTTTGATAACTATGTCAGTGCTACTTCCAAAATATGATCCTACATATGCACCATTCTTCTTAAGGAGAGAGTATGCATCGTTTACACTAATAAGTGGATATGTTGAAGACTCGTTGCTAATAGTTTGGTGATTAAAACTTGCTTCCATCAGCTCTCTTGTATTGGCACCCCCAACAATAAAATGCATCGTTGTGTGGGGTGGGTTTGGGTAGACGATTTGAAATTTATCAAGATCTGATTGGTAGAGATCGATACGTGCAATTTGTGCATCTGATGGTGTGAGTGCGGCTACTAACTTTTCATCTTCTAACTTGAGTAAATCAACGTTAGTTTGGAGAATATCTATATCTGATGGGAAAAGTCCAAGTAGTGACAGAAATTCAGTGACTTCATTTTTAGCATTTTCCTCGTTCACTCTTCCATTAGCCGCAAGATCTGGATAAGTAAGGAAGTTGGAGTCGATACTAAAGTCTTTTGAAACGATATTTACTGTGAGTCTTTTTTCTGGGCGAACTACCTCATTCCACGCGTAAGTAGTGTCATTTAATTTGGTCCGATTGAACGTGAATGAAGTTTTGGCAACAAGACTTTGAGTAGATTGAAGCGAGAGCAGATTTGGTTCACTTACTACGGTTTTGTAGACTTTCAATCTATCGGGAAACTCGCCAAGATTACCAGAGACGGTATCAAGGCTGTATTTATATTTTTCCTGCGTCACACTTTCTGGAAAAACTAGTGGTGGAAGTGCGTTAAATGCAGCTTCAGGAGCAGGACCTGGTTTGGGGAAAAGGCTTGAGTAGAGTGAGACGGCACCCTTTGAGAGAAAAAAGAGTAAGATTGCGAGGAGAATCCCTCCACCGCCAAATATAGCTACTTTTTTAGTAATGGAGGTAGCTTGGGACAGAGTAGGCATGTATTGAGTATAAGTAATCACAAATGTATAATCAACTTACTATGAAACAAGTACGTACTAGAATAGCACCTTCTCCAACTGGATATCCCCATATTGGCACTGTCTATCAAGTGTTGTTCGACTATGCTTATGCAAGAAAATATGACGGTAAATTTATACTTCGTATTGAGGATACTGACCGAGCTAGGTTTGTTGATGGAGCAGAAGAGGTTATTTATTCTGCCCTAGATTGGTTTAGTCTATCACCAGACGAGAGTCCATTGCATCAAGGTGAGTATGGTCCTTATAGGCAGTCAGAGAGACTACCAATTTATAGGAAGTATGCAGATGAGCTTGTTGAAAAGGGTCATGCATATCTATGTTTTTGTACTAAAGAACGTCTTGAAGAGATGCGAAAAGGAATGGAGCAGCGGCATGAAATGCCAATGTATGACAGAAAATGCAGGAGCCTTTCACCTGAGGAGATAAAGAATCAGTTGGCTGC
>JAGOPV010000027.1 GCA_017991775.1 Candidatus Levyibacteriota bacterium
AAATGGTAGACACGCTGGTTTTAGGAACCAGTGCCGTTAAAAGCTTGGAGGTTCAAGTCCTCTCGCCCGCACACCACATTATGACAGAGTTCTCAAGCCCTAAGGAATCACCCTCCCCAAAAGAGCAGGTCGAAAGAGTGGTCACAGCACTCTGGGAACATCCACTTCTTGATGATGCCACAGTCGCACACCGCAAAGCAGCGCTCACTGCTCTCCCACCATTCTTAGAAAAATTTGGCTTAGATGACTCTGAGTATGTAGGCATTTTAAAAGGAAGTGCACAGAGGATTACTGATGAAACATCAGACTATGACTTCACGATAATTAGACCTGATCTCTATAGTAGGCCAGGAGATAAATTTACAGAAGCTCAAACTGCAACCAGACAAGAACAATCTAAAATTGACATCTTTCATATCTATGGAATCCCACATGACTACCCCATGCTCGCCACTAACTTCAACAATGTAATCACTCAGCTTCTTTTCACACCAGATGAGTATCTTGTTGGCAACATAGACTTGGCTCATCAATACCGCCGCAATCTCATAGATCAACTAGACAATGATCCCAAATCTAAACGACTCTTTTGGGGAGAGGATAATTTCCCGGGGAGTCTCCCTCTTCAGTTCGCCGACTGCTTCAAGAACTGGGGAATTATTCCACAAACATCAAGACTTGCAATGAAACTTCACCCAAACCACAAAGAACTTACACAAAATCGATTTGAAAAAGAACATGGGAGACTTGAGGCTAATATCGCAAAACGTGCAGTCATGTCCAAAAATCCAGACTGGAGATATGATTTTATGCAATCAATCGAAAATCTCCAGCCACCGCCCTTCGAAACATACAAGTCATATCTTGAACAAACGAATGGCGCTGTTCATATCGATCAACGATTTACAGCCCAAAATCTGGCGACTTCCATCTAATATCTTGGCGACTCAAGCCAAACCTGATATAATGTACGTATGAATTCAACATTTGCACGAACAGAGGATGGCACACTTCAACTCACTATCACCATTCCTGCAGCTGACGTTAAGAAGGCATCCTCCACAGTTGTTGATCAAACTGTAGACAATGCTAAAGTCCCTGGCTTTCGCAAAGGTAAAGCTCCTAAAAAACTCGTAGAAGAAGCTACTTCAACCGAGGCGCTCAAAGAAGAGACGCTCAAAAAACTCCTTCCTGAAGCATATATTCAGGCAATCACAGAGCATAAATTGCGCCCAATTGTTAATCCAAAGATCCATGTCCAAAAGCTAGATGATGGGGGAGATTGGGTATTTACTGCAGAAACTTGCGAGATGCCTGAAGTTACACTTGGAGAGTACAAAAAGGCTGTTAAAGATGTAACTGCAAAAAGTAAAATTATAGTTCCTGGAAAAGAGCAGGAGACTGTAAATGTTGATGATATACTCATGCCAATTGTCCAGAAGGCATCTGTAGCCATCCCTAAGATCCTTGTAGAATTTGAGGTAGATAGACTTCTATCCCAAACACTAGATGAGATCAAGAGTCTCGGACTCACACTTGAGCAGTATCTTGGCTCTACCAACAAGACACCAGAAAAGCTACGTGAAGATTTTGCAGAAAAAGCACAAAACGATATCAAGGTCGAATTTGTCTTAGCAAAGATCGCTGAGACTGAGAAGATCACAGTTGAAGAGAAAGAGGTCGAAGAGGCGATTCATACAGCAAAAACGGATGCTGAAAGAGCTAATCTTGAACAGAATAGACACCTCCTTTCAAGTATTATAAGACAACAGAAAACCCTTGATTTCCTACGTAATCTGTGATAGATTGCGGCCAGAATGGCAAATAGTAAACTAATTGCATCAAATAGGAGGCAGTTAGCCTCCAAAAACCACATTGAAGCCTCCTCTATTGGGTTAGGAGACCTTCCCTCCGCATTCGCACATGATATCAAGCAAAATATCAAAAGCACCCCCTCAGATATCTTTGATCAACTACTTGGAATTAGAAGCTATGAGACTAATGCTACTCTACCAAAAAGTGGCGATATGCAGATGGGAGAGGCTATTGATCTCAAAGCTCATAAGCCTAATGTAGAGCACAAGCAAGTAAGCGAGAAGAGAGAGCATGCGGCTCCAGCGATGGACTATCACAAGGAAATTGTTAGACAAAGCGAGCGATCATCGAGTAAAGAGAACTCAGAACTCAAACAGCAAATCCAACAGATACAGGCAGAACTTGCTCGCCTCGTCTCATCTGCTGACAAAATAGTGCAGACTACATATGGTGACTACCAAGTAAATACAGCACCGAAAATAAGTAAGTATCATATTAACTTTCTTTCATGGATGGTCCTTGTTATCCAAGATGCTCGAAGAAAAGTTGAGGACTCCGGTGCTTGGCTCTCTGCAGCAAAAGGCAAGGGTGGCAAGAAAGATTATTGGAGTCAGTACAAGAGCAAAGGAACATCATTCGGCATGTCCAACGAACGCTCCGTAGCCACACAGACTGGATAAAATATTGACAAACAAAGCTAGTGGTTTTACAATAACTAACAATGTCTAGAAATCTTCTTATTGTCGTTTCAGTCCTCCTTCTTACAGAAGGCGGCTGTGACGTGGTAAGAAGATAATATCTAAATACCATTAGACACACGACCGCCTCCCAAATGGGAGGTTTTTTTATGGCAAAAATGCCATAACCCTGAGCATCGTCGAAGGGTTGTGTTGGGAATTACCTAGCTTTGGACAACAGCGTTCAAAAACATAGGAAAAAGATTCTATACGTGATGTCTCGCACCTTAACAATTTCTCATCAGAATAAATGTGAATCAAACATTTCTTTATCCACCCTTGCCTCGCTCAGCGAGGTCGAGGCGGGTAAAGAAATGTAGATGTTCTACATTTTCACCCGAAATCATTGGGCAATGCCCAGAGGAGCTATCAACATGGGAGTTCAGATCCTAGGACCAGTATCAAGGCACCCGAACGCTGAGGCAGATGAACTGTCTCAGCTATTCGCCAACCCAAGGAAAGCCTTTAAACGGCAAAATACGTTCCGCAACTTTGCGGAGTTCATGGCTTGTGCACTTGCACGTGCCAAGGCACTCGAAACTCTTAAAGCACATGTCGACAACGTGCCAGTGTGTGCGGACCCTGTCCAATTTGTCAATCGATGGGTCGTCTATGACAGCGGGTTCGTCATGCCAGTCCTTGGCGGCACTTACTCAGACGAGTATGTCTGGCCTGCCAATCCAGAGTGCCCAGCCTATGTTCCCGTGCTCAAAAGAGCTGACTGTGGCCAAAAGAATGCATGGAGAATCAGCTGGGGAGCGACCATCGAAGAAGCAAAGAGGAACGTCACGAGTCATTTCTCGGAGAAGCTCAACAACACGATCCGTGAAGGAACAAATCCCAATAACGCTCTGCGCACTTCACCGGCATAGCCGATCTCTGATGAGAAATTTTTCCGCTGCATGCGGACTACCCGTACCGTCCCGATTTTCATCGGGACGGTACATCTACCCTTCATTGTTACTCTCCTTCATTTCTGATAAAATTCATTTCATTCGGGCTCATAGCCCTGCCTGTCGACAGACAGGTCAGTTTCAGTTAAAAGCTGATCAGCCTTTGGCTGAGGTTAGAGCGGTCCGATGGACATCGGACAGGTCAGACACTAGGACTCATAGCTCAGTTGGTTAGAGCGGTCCGATGGACATCGGACAGGTCAGACACTAGGACTCATAGCTCAGTTGGTTAGAGCG